>JBCBIN010000328.1:0-4694 GCA_038524555.1 Cyanobacteria bacterium J06623_7
TATCTAACTGCTTGTATCGTTCATTAATTCTGGCCTGTTCGGTACGTTGGGGATTAAGGGTTGCTTGGATTGTGCTTACCTGACGGGAGAGGTTTGCCTGTTCCTGTACCCAGGCTTCTGAGGCTTCGGCGATCGCATTGGCATTATTTTTACTCTCGGTAACGATATCTCGGGCAGCGATCGCTTTTTGGCTTAATTCAGGAATGGTTTCTGTCGCTAAACGTTCTCGTTCCCGCTCGAACTCGGTTATTTCTTGCTGATGCTGCTCTAAACTCTGCTGTGTCTGTACTAGGTTTAACTGGGTCTGCTGACTCGTATTGTTTAATTCTCCTAGCTTTTGCTGCCAGGTCATTTGCTGAGCTTTCTGAGTGGCTAGAGTAGAGGCTACCGATAGTTGTTCGTCTTCTCCTAACGCCTTAACCTGGGCATTTAACCCTTCTAATTCACCGCTTTGAGCTTTGACCTCACCATCAAGCTTGGCAATACTACTGGTTAATTCTGCTTCTTCCGTTGCTCCCGCCGTTAACTTAGTCTGTAGCTCCGACTTTTGCTGAGTTAGCGATCGCCAAACTAATACCTTTTCCTGATTTTTCTTCGACTGTACCGTTTCTTTCAGCTTGCGATACTTTTCGGCTTTAACTCTATCTGCGGCCAGGCGATCGCGATTGGCAATTAGTTCCTGAGCAATAATATGGCATTTTTCTTCTTTTTCCTGAACTTTATCCAGAGTTTTGCGCGTTTGCTGAATTTTACGGTCAAAAGCTCCTACTCCGGCCAGCTCATCAATAATTTCTCGCCGTTCCCGCGAGTTCATGGTAATAATGCTAGTAACGTCACCCTGCAACACCACGTTATAGCCTTCAGGATAAATTCTCAGCTTTTGTAGCTGTTCGTGTACCTCTGTTGCCGTGGAGACTTCCCCATTAATATAAAAAGTCGAAGTATAGTTACCTTTTTTGCCCACCCGCAAACGACGGGTAATCTTCCACTCCAGACTATCCCCATTGGCGATCGCGACAATTTTTTTATCTTCCTGATCTACTTTACTTTCCGCTTCTAGTTCGGCTAATTCAACTTCAGCGTCGCTATGATCATTGCCGTTGTCGTTGCCATTATTACTGCCATTACCATCATTGCTATTGCCCGTCGCCGCAGCTAATTCTTCCGAAGAAGCAACCAAGTTCAAATCCCTAGCATCCGTAACGGTGGTAACTACATCAGATAAATCGCCCAAGTCTGTTAGGTCGAAAGTTACCGAAACAATTGCCTCTGCTGCTTTACCATTACCAATGTGCTTATTGTTCACCAAATCCGGTAGGCGATCGGCACGCATGCCCTTAGAACTTGCCAAACCCAAACAAAACAGCAGCGCGTCTAAAATATTCGATTTTCCCGAGCCGTTAGGCCCAGAAACTACAGTAAAACCAGGCAGAATCGGAACTTTTGTCGTGCCGCCAAAGGATTTAAAGTGAGACAGTTCAACGCGCTTTATATGAACCATGAACTACAGCTTAGATTCGACAAGGTAAATAGTAATTATGTACTAACTAATGGTTAAACGATTGGGAACACTAATGGTTGTACCTACAAACAAGCAATATGGGTGGAAAAAGCCCATTTTCTTAACACTTAGTAATACTTAGCTGGATAAATATCAATCAAACGGTTGATTCGATCTATTTTCTTCTGACCGACTGCCAACGATCGCTTTTTAACGGTGACGGCGATCATAAAATAGAGATAAAGACAGGGCTATGCTGGGGCAACAAGTTTAAAGATTCCATAAAGTTACTTACCAGAGTTTGATTATGAGCAACCTAACTATTCAACAGTACTGCCAGCTAGAAACCCTAAAAACAGATCTACATTTAGAATCTAGCTATAAATGCCAAGAGCATTTTCAGGAAGACTTCACCGTTTTAGAAGTCACCGATGTTGATGGTAACGTGATGCAAGAATTAATTGTAATGCTTTGAACATTGAGTAATTACTGTTTATTTGCACTAAAGTATTTCCTTCGGTCACGAAGCTACATGCGGCTAAAGCCTTTGTCCTTTAGGACTGATTACTGTTAACTGTTGACTGTCCAAGTCTTATCCCAAGATGAGCCACCCACTTCTAAACCCGCTTGAGTACTGCTTGATTCAAGAACCTTTTGTCCCTTATCGTACAAAGTTAAACTTAACTTGCCTTTAGTCGTATCGCGACAGTTAAACACCATGCCCTTTGCCGTAGGAGTTCGCACATAGGTACCAGGTAAATCGGTTTCTCCCTGTAAAACTACCTCATACTGTGCTGATTGTCCCCGTAAATACCATTGACCCCAGGGTTCGATCCGCCAGCTCATCTGAGAGTTCCAAGGGGCAAATTCATAGAACTTGCCTTGATAATGAATACCAATTAAGGCGACTTCTTCTTGCCACCACAATACCTGCCTAATCCCGCCACCACCGGTTAATGCTAAGTCACTGACACTACTAAAACTATTGCAGTTGAGCCAAAACCACTTTTGCGGAAAAGACCCACCCCAGTTTTTCTCGCTGTAGGCTGGCGCATCAGTAAATTCATATCGTTTACCTCGCCATTCAATCCATCCCGTAGCTAATCCATGAGCCATGGTAATTTGCCAACCCGGTTCAAATATCGGTAGTGCTGACAGTAAACCCGCCGATGATTGCTGTGATTGTCCCGCGTTTCCCCAACCATAAATCGGCTTGATCGCATATTCCCAACGACAGTATTCGTTTCTAGCCGGATCGTAAATCTTGCCCTGATTGAGCTTTGCCGTCGCCTGATATCCTTCCTCGATATGAAGCTTAAATTCTTGGCGAGACAATAATTGAGGTTTGATTGTGAGATTAGTTTTACCCCAGTGACCAAACGTTAAATCATGCTCGTGAGCGAAAAACTTGCTTACGTTAGGCAGACTACGACAGAGATAAACTTCATCGATCCCCAAAATTTGTACTGCGCCACCGCTATTGGGCAAATCGCCCCTAGGGTCTTCAATCGAGTACATAAAGGCAAAGGTTTCACCGATCTCCGGTAGAGTTAGACGAAAATACCAGCCTTCAAAGTAAGCAGTCTTAACTCGATCACCATGATAGCCACTATGGGGGGTTTTCATCTCATCCTGTCAGTAGAGTCACAGTTTAATTATGATTTAGATGTTAGTCTGCTCTGACTTTAACAAACTCTCGTAGATTTACCTGTAGGTTTACCTCTAAATTTAATTCAATTCGCGATCGCCTGACGTAACTATGGACAGTAGTAACATCCCAGATAATTCTCAACTACCTATTGAAGAACAGATAGAAAACTCGCTCAAAGATATCTATTGTGTTAGCGGTTTAGGTGCAGATGAGCGGGTATTTCAAAATCTAAAGTTTCAGGGTTATCAACCGATACATATCAAGTGGGTTGAGCCCAAAACCAGGGAGTCAATCGCCGAATATGCCCAACGTTTAAGCGTACAAATAAAGGTAGAAAAGCCAATTTTAATTGGACTATCTTTTGGAGGAATAATAGCAGTAGAAATAGCCAAACAAATTACGACTGAAAAAGTAATTTTAATTTCCAGCACCAAAAATCAGCAGGAAGTTCCTTTTTACTTTCAAATATTGCGCTGGCTGCCAATTCATCGACTAATTCCAGCTAAACTTATTCTCTGGCTGGGGCAATTTATGGCTAGCTGGTTTTTTAGCTTAGAGTCGATAGACGAACGTCAATTACTTAAATCAATTCTGTTTGATACTGATGCCAAATTTATGAAATGGGCCATTAATCAGGTCATAATTTGGCGCAACGAACTAATTCCTCGTGATACGTATCATATTCATGGCGAAAGCGATCGCATTTTTCCCTATCGGTTTGTGCGAGAAGACTTTAATGTCGCGCGGGGAGGACACTTTATGATTATGAATCAGGCGGAACGTATTTCTGATTTAATTCAAAATATTGTCGATCTAAATAGTAAAAGTCCAACATAAAAACTAGACCAGATTAAAAAATAAGCCAGACTACACTACAAGTGATCGATGATCACAGCCAGAAAAAAATATTGCATCTAGAATAGATTCATTGTTCTCCACAAATTTCTATAGTCGTGCGAATCAGAATAAACTAATTTACAAGTAAGTAAAAATAAAAATATATTTAACTTCTATTCGTACATAAAACCTAAGTTAAATTTCAAATTTTTGGGGCAAAATTATAATTACTATTGAATAGTTTTATGAATAAAATCTCTCTTACTGCAGCAACAATGCTTATGTTAAGCGCAAGCACTGTTATCCCTAGTTCTACTCAGGCCTTAGAAGTAGACTGTGTAAACCATTGGGTCAATCCTCAAACGCGACTTGTTCAGTGTTTCGATCACCAACTAAACTATGTATCCGTCCCTGCTAATTATTTCCAGCAGATAAACAGCCAAACAACTGCTTTAAATTCTGATTCCAGCCCTGTGTTACGCCGTCGAGCAACTGCTCCTATTTTTGAGTCGAGCGACATGACAGCAATGATTATGCCCGATCTGGTTGGCTCGGAAATAGATGCTGCTGAAGATTTATTGTTAAGTATGGGTGTAACTTTAGGCTCAGAAGAAGTATACGGACAAGACAAAGCCGCCGGCGAAATAACTCAACAAAGTCCTATGCCGGGAACTAAATTAGTTAAAGGACAAACTGTGTTACTAG
>JBCBIN010000329.1:0-4672 GCA_038524555.1 Cyanobacteria bacterium J06623_7
AGTTCGAGATTTTATTTTGCCCGCCTACTGGTTAATCCTTAATGTTCAATAATTCAGTCGCCGCCGATTTCAACTAACTTACCGATATTGAAATCAATTTTGACCCAGCCTTTGAGCCGACGCAGATTGTCTAGCAACAGTAAAGGGATTTGCCAGTTATGCAGCATTAAAAAGGGTAGAGGATCTTCAGCTGTCAGTATTGCATCTGTTCCCTGGCTCACTTTATGCCACCAAGTGCTTAATTCTTGGGGCGATCGCACGCTCAACAGCCGCCAGAGTTCGTGATATGTCCAGTAGGTTGGCTTGCTATTTGCTAGCGGCGTAATTGGCTCTTCATCTGCTGCACCATCGGTGAGATAGGCATTGGCTACCCCAGGATGGTCATGGAACATGGTAATGGCAGAATGTAGTCGGGGATTGCATTCGATCGGATACACTGTACCGTCTTCAGTCTGAATCATGTCGAAACAAACCTGCCCTGTAAGATTCATTTCAGAAATGAAAGTCGCCACCCACTGATAAATTGCTGGGTTATCTACCTGTTCGTAATTTACCTGGAAGGGAGAGGATTTAGAACAGCAGTGCAGTCTAATCTTACCCTTGCGAGCGGTAGCGTGAAAGCAATATTCCTGTCCACGAATAAACTCCTGCATAACCCATGGTTTTTCTTGGCTAATGGGTAAGCTTTTTACATATTCTTCCATTCCAGGAAAGGGCAAACGAGTCAGATCTAGGCGCAATACGGAGTCGTAGGGAATACTTTTAACAATATATTTACTACCGTCGCTATCGAAGTCAAAATCTAAGATTTGCTGTGGATCGCTAATCCGAAATACCTTGGGGGCAGATAGTCCAAACTCCTGCGCTTTCGAACAAAAGGCGTGTTTATCGTCGAGAATTTCTGTTTCCTCTGGGTCGAGGTGGAGGGATTCGCAGTAGGGTTCTAGAGCTTTTTTGGCTAGAGAATCGTAATAACTGGCGATCGGGCTGGACACCGGAATAAACAGATCGATATTTTTCTCTTGAGCAATATTAACCAATGTCTGGCAATAAGCCTCCGGTTCTTTTTCGGGTACGGGGACGGTAAAAAAGCCTTTGACAGCGCGAGAAAAACGATGTCCCGACAGCCAATATTTATGAGTTTCGACCAGATATACCTCATGCCCATCGCGATAAAAAGACCGCGCTAGCTGTAACGCCTTGGTCATTTTGGCTCCAGTAATCAGGATCCGCTTTTTCTCTAATGGTTTGGCTACTTTGGGCTTACTCGCAAAAATACCTTTAAACCCAGATAGCAAGACCGCTAAAAGGTTAAACGGTAGTAGCAATAGCAGTAATACCAGGGTGCCAATATTTTTGATAATCGCCGAATCACGCCCCGAGCCTGAAATAAATAATATCTGTGCCATATATCTGTGCCATGTGTTTAATATTTTGGGTGACAGACAAGGCTCTAAAGAACCAGTTGCGGCAATACAGCCTCGTCTCTACCTCTACCACGGGATTATTTGCGCTTGATGATAGTCAGACCGTCGCGAATGGGAATCATCACCTGTTCTACCCGGGGGTCTTCAGCGACAAAACGATTGAAACGAGCGATCGCCTGACCGTTTTCGGTTCTCTGGTCTTCTGAAAGGTATGGCTGTCCCTGCATTAAGGTGTTGTCTACACAGATAAAACCACCCTTTGCCAGTAAGCTGGTGTCGATGAGGAGATTTAAATAATCGATATATCCTCCCTTATCAGCATCAATAAAGGCTAAATCGTAAGATTTTCCCCCATCTAGTAGTTCCTGCATAGTTTCGATCGCTGGAGCAACCCGAAGGTCAATTTTCTGACCGTGTTCGGAAAAATCAAAGCAGGATTGGGCAAACCTGGCGGCATATTCATCTACTTCACAGGCAACTAGAGTCCCGTCTCCTGGTAGAGCTTCTGCGATCGCCAAGGCAGAATAGCCGGTAAACACCCCAATTTCGAGCACATGTTGGGATTTACTAATTGCCACGAGCATTTTTAATAGTTGCCCTTCTAAATGCCCTGACAGCATTTCTTGCTCTAGAGCTTTAACTGTCTCTCCATCGTCAAAACGCTTGCTCCAGTCTTCTTTTTGCGTCCGCTCAGTCAGATTGGCTAGAGCCTTAGATTCGGCAGTAGTACAGTCTTCTAAATAGGGGTCTAGACCCGCCGCTAACAGATATGCTTGCTGAAGATCTGCTTTAAATTTAGACGAAGCTGATTCGACTTTTACATCATTGACGAGTTGTTCTAGTCGCTCGACTAAAATTCCCAAAGGAGTAACCGGTCTAGCAACTAGGGGAGCGGAATCTGAGTTGTTATCGTTAACGTTAGGTACATTTGCCGTACTTACCATAAAAATATTTGCTCTCTAAATGTTATGCATGTGACTAAATCTATGAATCTTGGCAACCAAAAACTTTGACCATGGTGTTTTTACCATGACAAACAAAGTGAAGCGCCCTGAAGACGATCGCTAAATATTAAGTTATGGGCGATATCGACCCCGACTACAGCCGTTAAGCACGATAAATTTCACTATTGGGGGCTCAAAATCTAAAGCTATAGTTTTCGTTTAAGGATTAAATTCTTTAGCTAGATCTAGAACAATTCTAGGAGATAAAGTTTTGTTGGATGGCTCTGTGCTGGTTAATTAGATCGCGGTCTCGATCGCGAACATAACCCTCGCTCAATACTAAAACCTAGTCGCCATATTGAGTAAAGACTGGATGTTTATAACCTGCAACCATGCAAAAACCAACTTATCTACCCTTTTATTAAAGCAAGTTTACGTAACTGAGTCGAAGGTTATTTGTAAATAAATATTAAATTAAACTTAAGGTTAGTGTAGCAACTTTAATTTAATTGACAATTATCTTTACGAAAAGCAATCTATTGTTCTTTAAACAGGGTGATTTTTAGAGCGCAAGTCTATAAAAACAATATTGGCGTGGCAAAAAAAATAGCCTCCCCAATCCCAGTCAAAATAGTTTTGAGTTGAGGAGAAGCTACGTTTAGGCGATCGCCGCCGGGAAATTTAGACTACGAAGCCCAAACCAGAAAATCTAGCTCAAGCGCTGTTCTAAAGCAATACGAGCCTGTTCGCGATCGTCGAAGTGAATTTTTTCGGTACCCAAAATTTGGTAATCTTCATGTCCTTTGCCCGCAATTAGCACGCCATCTCCCGGTTGGGCATTAGCGATCGCTGTTGCAATTGCCCTAGCGCGATCGCCAATTACTATTGGTTCGATATTATCGGGAATCCCTGCCACCACGTCTTGTAGAATCTGTTCGGGATTTTCTGTCCGGGGATTATCGGAAGTAACTACCGCCACGTCAGCCAGTTGCGCCGCAATTTTTCCCATCAGAGGGCGTTTTGTGCGGTCGCGATCGCCGCCACAGCCAAAGATACAAATCATTTCGCCGCTAATAAAAGGACGTGCTGCCTTGAGTAAGTTTTCTAAACTATCGGGGGTATGAGCATAATCGACAATAACGTTGATATCTTGATTGGGGTTTAACTGCACCCGTTCCATACGCCCCGGAACTCCCGAAAACTGAGTCAGGCAAGGGACTAATGTAGTTAATTCGACCCCTAAGTGTAATGCCGTCCCGACTGCTGCTAGCAAGTTGGCTAGATTAAATTGACCCACCAGAGGCGAATCAAACGCTATCTCACCCATTGGCGTATGCAAGATGCCTTTGACCCCAGTCGGCTGGTAGTCTAAGTTGCTGGTGTACAGATCGGCGCTAGGATCTTGGACGCTATAAGTCCATACTCGATCCGAGTCTAGGCGATCAATTAAACGCTGGCCATATTTATCGTCCAGATTAATAATTGCTCGTCCGTGTAAATACTCTTCACTAAACAGCAAGGCTTTTGCCTGGAAGTAATCTTCCATATCTTTGTGGTAGTCCAGATGGTCTTGAGTCAGATTGGTAAAGACTCCCACCTCAAAACTACAGGCTTTAACTCTTCCCTGAGACAATGCATGGGAACTAACTTCCATCACCGTATACTTATTACCGGCTTCGACTGCGGCGGCAAGTTGAGACTGCAACTCTACGGCAAAAGGTGTCGTGTGAGTAGCTGTTTGGCTATAACCCTGCCAACGAGTATAGAGGGTGCCAAAAATGGCGGTGGGATGATTCGCCTGGAGCAAGAAATGTTCGATTAAATGGCTAGTGGTAGTTTTACCATTAGTTCCCGTCACCCCTACCAGGTTCATTTTGCGACTGGGGTAATCATGAAAAGCTGACGCGATCGCACTACAGGTAGCAATCATATCTTCGGTTTGAATCACACAGGCATCGGCTTGGGGGGGCTGTTTGGCTGCCGCACTGGGAGTAATCACCGCAGCGATCGCTCCTTGTTCGACGGCGCTACCCCAAAATTCTCCGCCATCGACCCTAGTTCCAGGCATGCCAATGAATAAATCGCCCTGCTTACAGGCATGGGAGTTGGTGCAAACTCGATTGACTTCCAGATCTAAGGCATCGCTTTCCGGTTGCTGAAGATTGGCTTTGGCTAACAATTCGCGCAGCTTCATGGTGTTCATCTCAATAAATGCAGTTAACTAGGGCGTGTCATCAATTAGAAAAAAGAGCTTTTTTTGGTCTTTTTACGACCTACTGCTTCGAAAAATAACCTCCGTAG
>JBCBIN010000330.1:0-4655 GCA_038524555.1 Cyanobacteria bacterium J06623_7
ATATTCTTGTCTTAAGATGCCCAATTATTCCGGCATAATTATTCTCGGTCAATCATTCGGCTGGGTAAAATAATGAGGGTATTTCCTTGTTTGCGAACTACGTATACCGGTTCGTTTGGCGCAATGTCTCTCGTCTCGTCGGCACATTTTGCTCGCCAAGAATTTCCTTCATAAAGAACTCGTCCAGCACTACCGGCCGGAATTCCGCTAATGGCGATCGCTTCAGAATCATCTCCGGTAATTGATACTTTGCGCTTGGGCGTAAATAAACGTCGCGAGAGAAAAATTAATCCCGTCGAAAACAGCAGCCACAAACCGATTAATAATGTATATTGTGGCAAAAAAATCGAGATGACTGCCACTAGCAAGGCGGCAATTCCCATCATGAAGCTGACAAAAGCAGTGGGGAACACAAATTCCATCGAGCAGAGAATCCCGGCGATGGTGACAATTGTCCAAAATAGAATAGGATCTGCCATAAACAGTTAACTTTTAATAATCTACTACCAATTTTAACTTTGGCGTTTAGCAAGATACCAAACAGTAACTCTTGTTCACCAAGATTCCAGTAATAATTAATTATTGATTAAAAATGATCGCGATCATTTAGAGCAAAATAAAACAGCACCGAACTACGATAATCGTTTAGCTCGATGCCATCATTCCTATTTACTCGGCTGACATTATTATCAGAGAGAATAGCTTTTCATTTTCTATTTTTTACCGGACTCTATATTATGAATGATCCCAATCTGGCTTGATTGACTTACGGTGATTGAGATAGCGATCGACTGCCATTGCTGCAATACAACCATCTCCTGCGGCTACAACTGCTTGTTTATAAGGGGTGTTGCGGATATCACCAATGGCCCATACTCCAGGTACGCTAGTAGACATATCTTCATTTACTTTTACCCCACCATCGGCGTTGTATTCTACCTGGTCACCCGCAAAATCGGTAATGGGCTTGGAACCATTTTGATAAACAAAGACTCCCTCCACTTCTAGAGACTGGGGTTCGGGAACATCTTTCTGTTTGACCTTGACTGCCGTTACTCCCCCGTCATTGCCTTCGATCGCCGCTAAACGAGTACGTCGCCAATGCTTGACATTAGACATGGTGAGCAAATCTTGGGCATGGTAATCATCCTTACCTGGGTCTTTGAAGGTAATCCAATGTACCATCGAGGCAAACTTAGTCAAAAACTGTGCTTCTTCTACCGCTTCGGCATTTAAACCGACTACCGCTACTTCGCGATCGCGATAAAATGCACCATCACAGGTAGCACAATAGCTTACTCCCCGACCCAAAAATTCAGATTCTCCCTTAAAAGCTGTGCCACTACGCCCCATCGCGCCTGTAGCTAACACCAGTGCTTTGCCGGTGAAAGTGCCCTCGGGAGTATAGACTTTCTTGACTTCTTCGCTGACGTCAATACCAAAAACCTGAGCCCGCTGATAGACGGCTCCATACTCCACAGCCTGGTTACGCATGCTGTCTAATAAAGCTTCTCCGCTCATCTCTCCCGATACCCCGGGATAGTTAGCAATTTTGTGGGTGATAGCCAATGCTCCCACCGCCGGGTTCTTATCTAGAATAACGGTTTTGAGGTTGGCTCTTGATGTGTAGAGCGCACAGGTACAACCCGCAGGGCCTCCCCCGATAATAACAACATCAAATTCAAGTGTTTCCAAAATGCCAATCCCCAGTTGCTTGTTAAACTAATAGATATATGTATTTAGGATACATCTGCCGTGGGTGCAGAGACAAATATTCTAGCTAAAAGTACGTAGTTTTGTGACATGGTAATTTGAACTCTGGCTTTATGGTAAGTGTAAATTCCTGGCTCAAACAAATTGTTGATTTTCAACCATATCCACTACTGTTTGCTACTGTCAGCGGTGCCCATCTATATGGCTTTGCCTCGGCTGACTCGGATTATGACCTGCGGGGAGTACATATTTTACCTCTACCCCTCACAGTTGGTTTGCAGACTCCAGAAGAGACAATCCAGGTTGCGGAAGATATAGACGGTTTAGAACTAGATCTGGTTACTCACGATCTGCATAAATTTTTTAGACTGTTGCTCAAAAGAAACGGTTATGTATTAGAACAGCTTTATTCTCCTCTAATTGTTTACTCTACTCCCGAACATGATGAATTGAAGAAGATTGCGCGAGGATGCATTACTCGCCATCACGCTCACCACTATTTAGGTTTTGCCCAAACTCAGTGGTGCTTGTTAAACAAAAAGAATCCATCCAGAGTTAAACCACTGCTGTATTTATATCGCGTCTTGCTCACGGGAATCTATTTGATGCGGACAGGAAAGATTGAGGCAAATCTCAACTATCTGAACCGAGAGTTTAAATTACCATATATTCCCGATTTAATTGCCTTAAAAGCTTCAGGCACCGAGAAAGAATGGCTATGTAACCTCGATCTAGAATTTCATCAATCAGAATATTTGGGGTTGAGAGAAAAATTGACCATAGAGTCTCAAAATAGTCAGCTTCCGGAACTGCCTACGTTAGAAACAAAGTCTGCCCTCAACGATCTGCTGGTGAGAATTCGCCTGGATAATTAACTATTAATCATCTTCCGTAATCTGTTTCTGAGCATAAGTTTATATTCTTCTGGTGTTGCCTCCCTTGACCCAGCCTTCTTGCCCATTCCAAGGTAGCTGAACTCTTTGCCACTTGCCATCACTGGAATCTTCCAAAATAAAGATAGTTGCTTTGGTTTCAATCCCGCCAATTCTCGTAGCATCAACATCAGGTTCGGCTCGCAAGCTCAAGCCCTGGGGCCAAGTTACCGTTGCTCGATAGGCATTTGCCGGTAATTCTCGGGCTGGGGGTTCTGCTTCCGTAGGAGGAACTTCATCGGGGGGTTCATTCTCAATCGTCGCTTCTAGGGGTTCGATCGCAGTTTCACTGACATCGGGAGTTGTTGCGGGTGCTACTTCTGCTAAGGGAAATTCCGGCTTCTTGGGTAAGACAGACATCTTTGTATAGTAGGCAAAGATTAATACTCCAGTGATGCCGCCAATTGTACCGATGCCCAGGGCAAAACCCAAAATAAATTGAACAGTTGCCGATAAACGTTTGAGAAAAATAGATTTGGTCATCTTCTAGCTAAGTTGACTCTGAATGCGATCGCTTAAATCATTATTTCTAGAGGCTAAACGAGCTTTTCCTGCCGCTACCCACTGCTGGAGGAATTCTATCTGCTCCTGAGCGGTTTTGGCTAGGGGCACAATTTGACTTGCCGCCTCTAGGACATCATCAGTGGAAAAGTCACGATTTTGACTAAAGCCAATGTGCATTGCCTCAATGATGGTTTGTTCGATTTCCGCTCCAGAAAAGTCTGGTGTTTCATATGCTAACCGCTTGACATCATAATTGCCTAGATTGTGGGGACGTAATTTGGCTAAATGGACTTTAAAAATAGCTTCTCGTTCATCTCGATCGGGTAATCCCACAAAAAATATCTCGTCAAATCTACCTTTACGCAGCATTTCTGGTGGTAAAGCACGAATATTGTTAGCGGTAGCAACGACAAACACGGGGGTTTTCTTTTCTGCTAGCCAGGTGATAAATGTGCCAAATACCCGGCTGGTCGTTCCGGAATCACCCTTGCCGTCAATACCGGCAAATCCCTTATCTATTTCATCGATCCAGAGAATGCAGGGAGCCAAAGCTTCGGCTAATTCGATAGTTTGGCGGGTGCGAGATTCTGATTCGCCAACTAAACCAGCAAATAAACGTCCCACATCCAGACGCAATAGGGGTAAATGCCAGTGATGGGCGATCGCCTTCGCCGTGAGGGATTTCCCCGTCCCCTGTATTCCTACCAGTAACAACCCCCGAGGATTGGGCAAGCCATATTCTCTTGCCTGTTCGCTAAATGCTCCACCACGACGTAATAACCAGCTTTTGAGGTTATCTAAACCGCCGATATCTGAAATCTGTTCGGTAGCGGGGTAGTAGTCTAAAATCTGCGTCTGACGAATGGACTGACGTTTTTCTTCGAGGATTAATTCGACATCTTCCTCTTCTAGCTTACCGTTAGTGGCGATCGCTCTAGTTAATACCCGTCTAATTCTCTCTAAGGATAGTCCTTGAGCAGCCCTGACTAATTCATCTAATAGCTGCTCGGATAGGTTTTGATTCGTCGCCGCAGTTAAATTCTGAATTTCCGTCTTGATTTCAGGAGCAGTGGGCAAGGCAAACTCTACTACCGTAATGATTTCTGTTAGCTCGTCGGGAATCTGTACCTGGGGGGCAATAATAACGATGTTTTTGGGCTGTGACTTTAAAATCCTGGCTAGATTGCGTAACTCTCGGGATATAGCAATATCTTCTAAAAAACGCTGAAAGTCACGCAAAATGAATACGCTACCTGCATTTTTGGGCATGGAACTGATAAATTCTAGCGCCTGGAGCGGATTTCGCTTGCCGAACCCCGTATTGTTTGGATTTGACTGATAGCCGTTAACAAAATCCCAAATATAAACGTTACGCTGGCCTAATTTGTCTACTGCTGTGGCGATCGCTTTTTCGGCTCTTTCTTCTTCTCTCGTTGGTAAATAGATTAGAGGATAACAGGCGCGTAATAGGAGAGAAAACTCTTCGTTAAAATTCATTATGATTAT
>JBCBIN010000331.1:0-4651 GCA_038524555.1 Cyanobacteria bacterium J06623_7
TCGACCCATTAAATGGGTCGATGTCCGAGTGGTTAAAGGAGGCGGACTGTAAATCCGCTCGCTAAGCGTACGCTGGTTCAAATCCAGCTCGGCCCACTAAAATAAATAAACAGATTTGAGAGGTTAATTAGCCTCTCTTTTTTTCGCCTTACATCCGTTCTTGCTGCTTGTTGTCTAGTTGCAATTAGACCTTAGACAACATCAAACTAAATCATCAAAGTTGGGAGTTGTAGTAGTCGAGTTTCTGGGGGCGGAAGCATCCTCGGGGGGCTTGACTGTCTCTAAATTGCCAGTGAGAGCTTCTTCTTCGTTAATTGGCACCGGCTCGAAAGATACTTTTCCTTCTAACCAAGCAGTTAATAAACTTGGTAAGTTACGCTTGAGCCAGTATAAAGCGATCGTTCGCGCCACTGGTTTTACATATCCCACCAGTACCTTCATCATTTTATTGAGCGGGGGGTTATGCAGTTTATTGTTGGCATAGTTAATCGAACCAACATCAATTAAGCTATCGATAATTAGCTTGAGGGCGACTTCCTCCCGTTCGACAATTTGCTGCAATAGTAAGGTAACATCGCGCATTCGTTCCTGCTTTTTTAATTCTTCGGCGGCGATCGCCTTTATTTTTAGAGTTTCTGGAGCAGGTTCTTCTGAATATGTCAGCATATAAAATGTTTATCTTCCAGGAGGCTTCAATTCTAGATTTAAGGTAATAAATCCCTCTCCTTATCTTATGGTTCTTTTCCCTCAAGCACTATAGTCAATCAGACAGAAAGACCAACTTGTTCGATAATCATGGGACAGTTTACGGTCTGAGTTTAGTTCTGTGGCAGGTCAAAGGGAAGTTTGATATACCGACTTGTTTCTTCAACAAACTGGTTGAAATTGCCCCGCAGTCTGGCTAAAATTTTGCCGTTTACATAGACATCTTTAGTCGGATAGTTTTCTAGTAATTCGAGTAAGGAAACAAGATTATTATCGCTGGCAGAACCAATTAGGGCACCCCGCAAAGCTTTTACATTAGCTCTTTCGCTTTTTGAGCCGACGACGTTGCCCGTCTGAGAGAGTACATATTCTCCCGGTGCGGTATTGAGTAAATCGGCAATTAGCTTCGTATCCGCCGGAAATTCTTGTCGCAGAATCCAGCGCATTACAAAGGGATTTTGCCCGCTATGGTCGAACAAGGTTTCTAAAGCCGGAGACTGCTCCCCCGTAGCCGCAAATGTCTGTAGTTCTTGGAGTGAAACAGATTGAGTTAAGCTTCCATAGGTGAAAATTGCTTTTTCCGCCGCCGTCGCTCGACTCGGACTAAAGGAAACTGCCAGACCAGCGATCGCTACAACCACCCCTAAAGGTGCACCGAGAGCTATCTCTATTTGCCCGAACCATTTACTCACCATGGCTTGCACAATCTTTACCCCCGAAAATACAGTATTACTCTTATTCTAAGTTATGTTTCAACCACTCCCATATATGCTTTGTTTTACTTAATCGAATCTTTTGTCGCTATTCTATTGATTTTTTGTTCAACAAAGTGATAAAATAGTACTAGTAAAGCAAGAGGTTAAATGATGAACCAATACTATATTCTCCAGCTAGACCCCCAAGCAGCTCATGAATGGGATCGTTGTGTGTTGAAAAATCCGATGACTGGAGCTAGACCGGATTTAACGGAAGTCGTGGCACGGGCGATCGAGGGTCAGCAAGGCTCTTATCTGATTCGAGTTAATCTACAAATTGAGGTTTTAGAACAGAATTTAGCAGTCCCTTCTCCAAACCGAGAGTTAACCCCCGAAAAGCACCTAGCTCCTATCGTATCCCCCCGAATCGCCAGTTAAGTTTAGGGGCTAATTTAAGGACAGATTGCCTACAAAATCGACATTTCACCTACGGTTTCGAGACGCTTATAGCTTTCTAGCTGTACGAACGTGTCATCGAGTATTTCCGCAATTGCCGGACTAATCCAACCCATTTGTCTGAGTAAATGAATCGCCGTTGCATACTTAGCCCGTCTGGCACCATCTCTGACCTTGATTGCCAGCCCCATTCCCTGTCCGATACGACCGATACACTGTATTCCCTCGGCACCGGATTTACTGACTAGCTCCCCCTCGCTCAAACGCATTAATTCGGTATCAAAAGCACCGTCACCACCAATCATGCGGGGATAATAAGTCATAGCGCGGACAATACGCTCTAGATCTAAGCTATTACCGGCAGCTAACTGAGCATACAGACGCGCCATCTGCTTTAATTCCATTTGATAGGTGGGCATTCCACAGTCATCCCGAGCGCCAATTAACTCTGCCCCGGGAATTCCTAATAGTTCCGCTACCTTGTTTAAAATTAGCTGCTGTACTGGATGGGAGTGCTTAATATACTTATGTAAGGGCAAATCTAGATTTTGGCATACGGCTAAGATCCCAGCGTGTTTCCCCGAACAGTTGTGCTGCAAGCGGTTATTTTTTCCAGCGGGAATGGGACACTGAAGCTCTAGAGGATCGACATCCGCCCGCCACAAGATATTAAATGCCTGTCGAGCCTGTTCGATTTTACCCTGGTGAGAGCTACAGATAATCGCTAAATCGCGATCGTTTAAGCCATATTTTTGTAGAGTTCCCGTTGAGGTTACCGCTAGCGCTTGGAAGGGTTTGAGCGCCGAGCGAATAAAGGCGGGTGTTTCTGAGTTTCCGGCGACTAACAAGACCCTGCCTTTGCTATCACAGACTGTTGCCTCCACTCGATGAGAAGACTCTAAAATCCCTTCCCGCAGTAAATGTACTTCGAGTAAAGGTGTCTGGGTTCTTTTTCCCCTAGTCATGCATTATCCAATAGTAGTGAATGAGAGTGAATGAGAGTGAATGAATTAGCCCGAGGGACTAGCCGAAAACCAGCCAAACTGAGACCATGATGGCGATCGCCGCAGCAATCACGCCATAGGTTTTGTGTAAGCGGCTCATAATCGGTTCGATTTCGTAGCTAACCACCAGGCGATCGCGGTCTAACATCGTGCTAGGCTTGAGCCAAGTTTGTCCATCGTACCAGCCAGACTCTTCGTAAAAAATGCGATCGCTCTTGAGACGATCTTTGACATACTGCCAGCCCAAGTAGATACGAGACAAAAATAGAGCAGTCAAACAGGCAATGCCAATGGCGGTGCAGAGGACGAAATGCAAAGTTTCCTTGCCCGGATGAAAAATCGACATAGATAAGGGCACGACTAAAAACAAGCTCCAAAAAGCGACCCCGGCAACCTTACGATTGTATTGTTCGAGCTTTAAAAGTCCCCAAGCAAACAACCAAGATTCTTTAAGCTGCTCGTATTCATAGATCGGCTGTTGCTCTAGGGGTACGGGACAGAAGTTAACGGTTGATTTATTCATGCTGGAGAATTGTGTGTAGTTGGGCTAGGAGATTTCCTGACGTTCGGCGTGACCCCAAAATGCTTCTAAATTATAATATTCTCTTTCTTCTGGCAGAAAGATATGAACGATTACGTCAGCATAATCTTGGACGATCCAACCACCTTCTTTTTTACCAGAAACGCGAACTGGGCGTAGGTTATGCTCTATTTCTAAATAATCTTCAATGGATTCGGCGATTGCATTAAGTTGGGTACGAGAGAAGCCCGTAATGATGACAAAGTAGTCAGCTAAGTAGGATACATCACCAACCTGAAGCAAGACAATATCGGCAGCCTTTTTCTCTTCAGCGGCAGTAACGATTTCTCGGGCTAACTGTTGGGGTTCGAGTTCGGTTGTAGTAGAAAATTGATTTTGAGTGGCGATCGCTGGTTCGGATGATTTACTCATACAAAAAATGTAGTTGAAAACTTTTGGTTATTTGGTTCGATAGTGGATTATTTATATTGGTGTTCGATCGTTCTTTGACGAATTTAACTTAGCTTGCTGCATCGCCCAGTTTCTCGTTAAAACTGTACGGGGATGAATAATTTTACCCTTACTTAATAAATATTCTAATGAATAATCACTAGTCTGCTGCACGCATTTGTAAAGATTTTGTTCAGCAACCCGCCGCATGGCATTTAATCGGTCGCTATCGCCACGGTGAGGCTCTAAAACATCGGCAACAAAGACAACACAGCTTAGTTTGCTCATTTGGGGGGCACCCAAAGTGTGATTGGCAATTGCCGTGAGTATTTCTGGGTCGGTAACGGCAAATTCTCTCTGAGCGATCGCCGCACCAATATCGGCATGAAGCAGATGGGGCTGATGGAGACAAATCTCATCTAGAGGCAGCTTAACTTCGGCGGCAATTTTTAATAGCTTTCGGGGCGAAAAAAACTTGGCCAAATCGTGTAATAGACCAGCTTGTCCTGCCTGTACTTCGTCTAGTTGATGACAGCGCGCTAATTTGATACAGGTCGCTTCAACCCCCAGTATGTGCTGTAAACGGTGGCTGGAAACATTTTTTTCGAGCCAGCTAATTACGCGATCGCGCATGACTACCCTAGGATTTAATTTTACGTTTTAATCTGCGGTTATCGAGCAAGGTTTAAGCATTTACTCACTCGTTTATTTTATGCGATTTTTGGCGCTAATTTTTGCCTCAAACGGTTTGATAAATTGGCTTTTGCTCCATAATATCTACTCTAGAGCCGAATTTTAAGGGTTAACTTAAACTTAATTTG
>JBCBIN010000332.1:0-4635 GCA_038524555.1 Cyanobacteria bacterium J06623_7
GAAAGTTTTAGGTAAGAGATCGAGTATAATTACTCAAGCGATGACGCGGTCCCTGTATGCATAATTATAGTATGCAAAAGCCGTTTTTGGCTTGACTAAAGAATGCTTTTCAGGGCAGCCAGTCTCGTTACCGAATTTAAAATGTAATATTGGCAAATACTCATAGTAAGAAGCGTGGATTTAGAAACTGCCCTCAAGTTCGTCGATCGGGTTTTAGATAAGAAGGTACAGAGAAGCTTAAGACCTCCTGAAATAACTGTTTTTTCTGGTACTTGGCAGGGGATAACCTACGAACAGATGGCGCAGTCCTCGTCTTATAGTGCCAATTATTTAATGCGTGATATTGCACCCAAGTTTTGGAAGTTACTTTCAGCGATTTTCGAGACTAACATTGGCAAAAGCAACTTAAAAGTTAAGCTGTGTAAGCTTTATGATTCTTCTCAGCTCGGTTTGGTCACAGGCCCCCAGGCAGAGTTGGAGCCTCAACACTACCACCAGAGTTGGCAAAACGCCATTACTTTTACTTCAGTTTTTCATGGTCGAGAACGGGAGATCGAACGGGTGTGCGCCTGGGCCATTGATGAACACTGTCAATCGATTGACATCTGGGGCTTGAGCGGTACGGGAAAAACGCTGCTGATGAAAAAGATCGGCGAACTGCTTCAATCTCACTATGAAGTAGTAATTTGGCGTTCCCTGGTTACAGCACCATTGTTTAACGATCTGGCCCTAGAACTACTCCAGGCAATGGGATGTCTGCCCACGACGACGGTTAATCTGGTTCCCCAGTTAGTCGAGCAAATGCGATCGCGTCGCTGCCTAATTATGCTGGATGGGGTGGAGTCTCTGTTGCAAACCCAAGCCCTCAACGGTCAGTATCGAGATACCCATGCAGAGTACCATAACTTTTTTAAGGTTGCCAGCAGTAGTTCCCACCGAAGCTGTATAATTACCACGAGCTTGGAAAACTTTAGTCGAACCATACTGCCCAGCAGCAATAGCAAAATCCGGCAACTCAAGCTAGAGGGATTGGCATCTGAAGCCGCACGAGCGGTCTTTAATCTAACCGGGACAGAAACATTGATCGCTGCCCAGGAGCTAATTGACTACTATCAGGGCAACCCGGCGATTCTAAGCTTTGTGGCTCAGATAATTCGTAAACTGTTTAACGGTAACATCTCTGAATTTGCAGCGCAGAAGTCAATGGTCTTTGGCGAGATTGACCGATTGCTAGGCAAGTCTTTTAGTCGTCTTTCTAGTTTGGAAACCGAAATTCTCTACTGGCTAGCGAGCGAACCCCAAGCAATGTCCTTGTCGGAAATCCAAACCGGCATTCCCCTATCTATTTATCCCCAAGAATTGATCGAAGCTCTAGAGTCACTCAGTCAGCGAGGGTTAGTGGAGGTTGCTCAAATAGAGGCACGCTCGGTATTTACACTTTCCCCTATGATTCGAGAATTTGCAGTTGATCGCCTAATTGCCACCATTGGCAACAATTTTTCTTTGGCCAATCGGCAAACCTCTCTGCTGTCTCAGGGCATGATTGAATTAGGCAGTAGTAACCAGACAGTTCACCTCACCCAGTGGTTAAATAACCGGTTTGAACCAGGCTGGCAGTCGGTCGAAACTTTATTTGCGGCTTCAGGTAGATCTCCCGCGCGGTTGCGCAGTGCTTTTAGTCTCCGAGGCTCGGAAGTAATCAAGCGATTTAAGCAGGTATGTCTGGGAACAGATAATGCCGTTGAGGTGTTGCTGGTGATTGCCGTGAGTCAGCTAGAATCGGCGATAAAAATCTGCGTTCAGGCTCAACCGCCGCTGCGCTATCTTACACTGCCAGAGCGACTCAGACTCAACTTGCTCGACCCAACCGGAAATATTCTCGCCAGTATTGTGGCTCAGAGTGAAGACAATTTTATTCAGCTGCCTTATTTTAGCGGTGCGAAGGGAGAAAAATTTACGATTAGTTTTGCTCTTGATGGGAGTCGCCATCAGGAAAAGTTCTTAATATGAAAATAATTATTAACTTAGGCCAAGGTAGTTTAGAGCATGGCTGTAGCAATGTTGTAGTTCAACTGTTGCGTGATCGCCATTGCATCAGACAGTTTAGCGGCAGCTTACCTCCTGAGCCCGAGCTGGCACAGCTATACAGTCAATGGCAGCAGGGATATTTAGCTTTTTATCAAGAAAAAGATTATCGCATTGGTCTGTTAGAAACCGAGGGGATACGTTATTCTGCCGCTGATTTCCAGCAAATTTGCCAGCAGATTCCCCAGCAACTCAATTTCTGGCTAAATAGTCCCGAGTTCGCCGCGATCGAGACGGCATTGCGTACCGAGTTAAGTAAAGAGGAGGCAATTCAGGTAATTATTGCAGCCGCCGACCGGCAATTACAGAAGCTTCCCTGGCAACTCTGGAAATTTGTCGATGATTACCCTCGGGCGGAGATTGCCTTTAGCTCTTTAAATTGGCAAGAAACTCAAGTCTTCCAGCGAAATCGCCAACAGGTAAGAATATTAGCCATTCTGGGCAACAGTACGGGCATCGAAGTAGAGCATGACCTAGACGCACTAAAAGTTTTGCCCGATAGCGAGCTGACGGTGCTGACGGAGCCGCCCCTAGCCGAACTTAACGAATATTTATGGCAACCAGCGGGATGGGATATTTTACTATTTTCGGGACACAGCCAGAGTAATTTAGCAGCTGGCTATATCTATCTCAACAAGACCGAGAAAATTACCATTGCCCAACTCAAACATTCACTCAGTAAGGCGATCGCCGAAGGACTACAAATTGCCATTTTTAACTCCTGTGATGGGATTGGTTTGGCGGCAGAACTAGCGGATTTATCCTTACCCTACACCGTGGTTATGGGAGAACCTGTCCCCGACAAGATTGCCCGCATATTTTTACGCTACTTTCTCATGGCGTTTGCCACAGGCAAGACCTTTAGTTTGGCGGTTAAAGAAGCACGACAAAAACTAGCCGGCTGGGAAACAGAATATATCTGTGCCAGTTGGCTGCCTGCAATTTGGCAAAATCCTGCCACCGAATATTTAATCTGGCGTGATGTTAGCTCTAAGACCAAACCGCCTCGATCCCGTCCAGTCGCCAGCCTCGGTCTGATAAGTAGTCTAGTTGCAGCTAGCTTGGTAATGGTCTGTCGCTCCTTGGGCTGGTTAGAACCATCAGAATTAACTGCCTATGACCGTCTCATGCGCCAGCGTCCTGGAGAAACCGTAGACCCGCGTATTCTGGTGGTAGAAGTCACTGAAGAAGACCTTAATCGCGATCGCTACCCCCTCGCCGATAGCGCCCTGGTGGAGGCGATCGACCTTTTGGAAGAACATCAGCCCACAGCCATTGGTTTGGATATTCATCGCCCGGAGGAGCGAGATCCTAGCTACTTAGATCTAATCGCCCGTCTGGAACAAAAATCTCATCTATTTCCTGTCTGTGCCTACGGTAAGACAAACGTTAGCTATAATCTTCCCCAGGGACTATCAACCCCCAAACTGCGGCGGCAAATGGGCTTTAACGATCTTTTGCTTGATCGCCAGATTGGGAGCGAACCGGGAGGACTAAACCACCGCCAGATGGACTACAGTTCCAATTCTCAGGTACGTCGTCAACTGCTTGCCTATAATCCTAATAAGCCTCCAACCTCCGCTAAGTGTTTTACTCCCTATAGCCTGAGCTTTCAGCTTAGTTTTGAATATTTACAACAGCAAGGGTTTACCTCTTTGATGCTTACTCCCGAACAGAATTGGCAGCTTGGCTCGGTGACGTTACAGGATCTACCGGCGCAGTTTGGCGCTTATCAACAGCTAAAAGAGCGGGGCAATCAGATTGCCATCAATTATCGAGCGGGGGAACCGGGCAAAAAAATTACCCTCAGCCAGTTGCGAGCAGGAAAAGTAAATCCCGAATGGATCGAAAATAAGGTCGTGTTGCTGGGCTATACGTCGGCTGTGGCTCAAGACTATTTTGATACCCCCTATGGTGTAATGCCGGGGGTGTGGATTCATGCTCATATGACTAGTCAAATTATTAGCGCGGTGGAAGACGAGCGACCGCTTATCAGAGCTTTACCTCAGTGGGGAGATTGGCTCTGGATTTTAGGCTGGTCGAGCTTAATGGCTTTGGTTTTAGCCAGTCTGAGTCAGAAACCACGGTATGTTTCTATTTTGGCGGCGATCGCGATGATTTTAATACTTGATCGTATCTTTTTGCTGTTATTAGTTGAGGGAGCTTGGCTGCCCTACGTTCCCACCCTTATAGCCCTGTTGATCGTTGCCTGTGCCGTAATTATTCCCTGGCGGGGCGATCGTCAATATAAATCTTTGATTGGCTAGAGTCGAACACAATTTCTGACTTAGATATTTGATTATTTTAGATTCATATAATAAAAAAATAAAAAGAAGCCAGGAGCGCGAACTAAATCGACCTGACTTCTAGAGAAATTATTAACCTCAATTAACTTGGTAATCCCAGGCAACGGAGACTTTTTAAAATAAGTCTTAGGGCGTGTAACCAATTAAAAAAAATAGCTTTTTTCGGTATTTTAACGACCCAATACGTCGAAAAATAACCTCTGTAGCGCGGCTACTCAGAACATTTTTCTCCTTGTATCTCGCT
>JBCBIN010000333.1:0-4614 GCA_038524555.1 Cyanobacteria bacterium J06623_7
ATTCATCCAATAGTATAATCTTAATTTAGGCGGAAGCCAGGGCACATTTTAAACCCAATTTTGCTCCCAAATATTATCAAACAAGTCGGAAAAATAGTTGTAAACATTAGCTTAGCGAGCAAGATAATTCAATCGGTATTTTCACTAGTTGTCCTGTAGAATTAACCGTAATAATAAAAATCTCTTTGAACTTATCTATCTTCGCAATTTAAATGTTCTACAGTAAGCAACCCTCAAAGTACTTATCCACCTTGCTCATGTATAGTCGTACCTCCCGGATGATTATTGTGGCATTACTAGCGATCGGCGACATTATTGGGTTACTGCTATGTTTCAATTTAGCGCTGCGAATCAGATTATCTCAATCCTTAGATTGGTCGAATCCTATTTTGTATGCTTCGATCGCCATGTATCTGCTTGGGTTATATCTCACCGACACCTATAAGTTGAATCGCGAAGTTTCGGGAGTTCGCCTTTCAGAAAGAGCAATTTTAGGTATTTTAGCCTCAATGACTGCCGTTACCTCACTGGTCTATATTACTGGATTGTGGGGCAGCGAGGTGATCGTCGGTCGGGGAGTTCTGCTAATCAGCGTTGCTCTATTCTTACCCTGGGCAGTAATTAGTCGTGCCTTGGTCGATCGCTGGCTCAAGACGAATCAAAAGCCAAGCCGATTTTTGGTGCTGGGAGACTATCAAAAGGTAGTTCAGTTTGGCAAGGAACACCGCAAATTGAACTCTCGCACTGAGTTTGTCTCTTTCTCTAGCAATTTTGCCAACAGCAGTTCTTACGGAAGTAAAGCAGGAGGAGGAACAGCCGTCATGGAGAATATTACCAATCTTAGTCCAACTTGGAAGCAGCAATATTGGTCAGGAATTCTGATTGATGGTGCCGAGCGTAGTCTTTCCCAGCAAATGGTGCGGGAACTGATGGATATGAGATTAAAGGGAGTTTATGTCTACAGCATTGCCGATTTTTGCGAACAGTTTTGGCAAAAAATTCCGCCGGCATACGTTCAAGATGATTGGTTTGCCTTTACTTCCGGGTTCAACATTCTCCACAACCGAATTAAAGCCAAGATTAAGCAGTTAATCGATCTTGTCGTTGCAGCAGTCATGCTGGTGGTGACTCTGCCCATCACTCTACCGATCGCGATCGCCATTAAGCTTACTAGCCCTGGGCCAATTTTTTATTCTCAGGTGAGAACGGGCTTAAACGGGAAGAAATTCCGTGTCTATAAATTCCGCTCGATGTATCAAAACGCCGAGTCGAAGGGAATTCAATGGGCTAAGGAAAAAGACCCCCGCATTACTACAGTTGGTTCCTTTATTCGTCTGACTCGTATTGACGAACTACCCCAGCTTTGGAACGTGTTTAAAGGCGAAATGAGCCTAGTTGGACCTCGCCCCGAACGTCCAGAATTTGATCTGCAACTGCGGGAAGAAATTCCTTACTATGATGTTCGCTATCTAGTTAAGCCAGGAATTACCGGTTGGGCGCAGGTTTGCTATCCCTATGGTGCTTCGGTAGAGGATGCCTATCAGAAAGTAGCTTATGACCTCTACTACATCAAAAATTACTCTCTGTTGATGGATTTTGCGATCGCCTTGAAAACTTTACGAGTAGTTGTCTTAGGAAAAGGCAGGTAGTTACTGGTTACGAGGGCGTGTCATCAATTAGAAAAAAGAGCTTCTCCTGAAGGAGACCGCGATGCGCAGCGAGTCCTCTAGAGCTTCGCATATGAAGTGTATTTTTACGACCTAATAATCAAAACTACAGTCATTTAGATAAAATTTCTATCTTTTTGGGCGATCAGACTGCGAATAATTAACTTTGTGTTCTAAAATCTTTAATAAAATAGATAATTATAAAGTTTTATTAAGAGAGGATTAACATATGTACATCGTGCAAATAGCCTCAGAATGCGCTCCCGTAATCAAAGCCGGTGGTTTAGGAGACGTGGTTTATGGCTTGAGCCGAGATTTAGAGGAGCGTGGTAACTGCGTCGAGCTAATTCTGCCCATGTATGACTGCATGCGCTACGACCACATTTGGGGCTTGCATGATGCCTACAGAGACTTGGGCGTACCGTGGTACGGCGGCGAAATTAAGTGCGATGTTTTCTGTGGTTGGGTACATGGCAGGGTCTGCTTTTTTATTCAACCGAAGAGCCAAGACCAATTTTTCAATCGCGGTCATGTCTACGGTAGTGATGACGATCCGATGCGATTTGCTTTCTTTAGTAAAGCCGCTATGGAGTTTTTGCTCAAGAGTAATAAGCGCCCCGATGTAATCCACTGTCATGATTGGCAGACTGGCTTAATTCCCGTGATGCTTTATGAAATGTATCAGTATTATGGGATGGAGCGTCAGCGAGTTTGCTACACCATTCATAATTTTCGACACCAGGGTAACTGTGGGAACGAAGTTTTAGCCGCCACCGGTTTGAATCGACCAGAATACTATTTTGACTATTCGCGTCTGCAAGATAATTTTAATCCTTTTGCTCTCAACTTGATGAAGGGAGGTATTGTTTATTCTAATTATGTCAATACCGTTTCTCCCCATCATGCTTGGGAAGCTCGATTTACCAATGTTGGCTATGGCTTAGGTCATACTCTTGCTATCCATCAAGAGAAATTTGGCGGTATCCTTAACGGCGTGGACTACAACTTCTGGAACCCAGAGACAGACCAACTAATTCCGGCTAACTACGACATCGATACCATCGAACAAAAGCGAAAAAATAAACAGGCTTTGAGAGAGAGACTGCTACTTCATGAATCTGATAAGCCGATTATTGCCTACATCGGTCGTTTAGACGATCAAAAAGGGGTTCATTTAGTCCATCATTCAATCTACTACGCCCTCAGTCGTAATGCTCAGTATGTATTATTAGGTTCGGGTACATCGGCTGAAGTTAATAGTAAATTCCTACACGAAAAATATTTCCTCAACGACAATCCCGACGTACATCTTGAAATTGGCTTTGATGAAGAATTAGCTCACCTAATTTATGCGGGGGCAGATATGATTGTCGTCCCTAGTAATTTTGAACCTTGTGGTTTAACCCAGCTAATTAGCCTGAAATACGGTACGGTGCCTATCGTTCGCGGTGTAGGAGGTTTGCTCAGTACAGTATTTGATCGCAACTACGATTCCCATCGAGCACCCGAAAAACGCAACGGCTATGTTTTCTATCAGCATGATAATAATGCCTTAGAATCGGCTATGGAAAGAGCGATCGGACTCTATTATGAGTACCCAAAAGAATTTGAGCAGCTAGTCCAGCAGGGCATGGAATATGACTACTCTTGGAAAAAAGCCGGCGGTCAGTATCTCAAAATCTACGAATATATTCGGCATAAGTAGACACCGGTAATTAGTTAATAAGTAATTAAAACCAACTATTATCTAGTGTTGGCAGATTTGCCTATTGGTGGGCGTGATTTAACTCGATCGCCCACTCTTTTCGTTGTTTAAATAAATTGAGACAAATCAATTAAAAATATCGGTAATCACCCGTTCTATTGATCGCTCGACACCTCGTTGGACACTATTGACCATTACTCGTTCGATGGATGATGAGCGACGATGTTGCTGTGCTGCTTTTGGTTGTTCGGAATTATTTACCATCGCCTCGCCGATAAAACCGTAGCTAAGCCTGGTGCCGACATGGTCTTTACTTTCAAGCTTATTTTTTTTGCTGCCAGTATAAAACTCTTGTCCTTCGACAATCTCAATGGTCACAATTCCCCCCGCTTCTGAAATCATGCCAGAATGGACAGCAGTGCTGCAAATTCCGGAGTTGGGGGTATAAACATTTGTGCCCCACATGGGAGCGTGAATTAAGTCTTCTGAAGCTGGCTGACAGTAGAAATCGTAGGTTTTGCCCACATTTTTGGCTTTGTCGATGCCTAGGCTGCTCAATCTGCTACTCCAGCCTATTTCTGGCAGTCTTTTTCGACCTTGGGCGTTAGCTGGCTGCCATAAAGTTAATGTTAATGTTGCTCCAAACGCGATCGCTAAACTGGAAACAACAAGTTTGGTTGGTAAATTAGCTGTAATAGTTTTCATATACTTTCTGTTTAGTAGTCCAGCAATGTTGCCTGACAATAAGATTTAGCTTTACATTAATCGACCTGCCTTTCATCAGATATACACGGTAAAAACACGCTAATTTTATGATTTGAGACAGATCTTCTTGGCTTCTTTATCTAAGCAGATGAACTTTACTTATCGTGTGATTTACCGCACAGATTAAATTGAGCGACGAGCGCGACAACTCGGTCGATCGCCTGACGAACTTCTTGCTGTTCTAATTCAGAGTTATTCACCAGAATGCTAAACACGAGAGTTTCCCGTTGTGGCATTGTCAGATATCCCGATAGCGCCCCAACTCCCGTAAGAGTGCCGGTTTTTGCCGCGAGATTGCCCTGTAGGTTAGTGCCTACAAAACGTCTGGTTAAAGTTCCCGTGGTTCCCGCCTGTGCTAGAGACTGACGATAGGTATCAGCGAGGCTGGGGGATAATTCCGACATTGCCCGCAAGAGTTTGACTAGGGTTTGAGGACTTATGAGGTTTTGACGAGATAGTCCCGAGGCATCCACCAAC
>JBCBIN010000334.1:0-4564 GCA_038524555.1 Cyanobacteria bacterium J06623_7
ACTTTAAAATTTGAGTTTCTTAGATAGACAAGCCAGAAAATTTTATCTTTGGAGAAGGTATTTAAAAGGTTTCAAGACTTTTAAATTCACATTAGACATCAAATCGATTTGTCAGTAAATAAATTCCTAGCGCATACTTCTAACGCTGATGTAGCGATCGATTCTAATATCTTGAATGAGGTGATTGATTTCGTGCTCGTCTTCTCCGAGGGTGCTTAAAATTTGTCTGCCCATTTCCAATGCAGCTTCAAACTCCGGCTGTACTGCTTCGGTCACTCCTAATTGAGTTAACAGATCGATTTCGCTATCACTGTGGGAACGAGCCACAATATCGAGATAGGGATTAGCTTCTCGGGCTGATTTAAGCACAATACGAGTGCTGGAGGGGTCTGGAAGAGCAATGGCGATCGCTTTTGCCTGGGCAACCTTAGCTTTATTGAGTACTAATTCAGAATCAGCATCACCAAAGATGTAGGGAATTGATTCTTGACGTAAGCTTCTAACCGCTGCCTCGCTATTTTCAATCACTAAAACCTCATAACCGCGATCGCGCAATACTTTCACTAATACTCGACCCACTCTGCCATAACCGGCTACAACAATATGGTTGGCGATCGTTGGTGGTGGAGCAATTCCTCGATCTTGCTGCTGTTCAAGAAACCTAGCTACTCGGGGAATAGAAGCCAATCGCGTCGCTAATTCTGGGGAAAATTTCATGCCAATTGGCGTTAGCACTAGGGTGATAGCGGTGGTACCAATTAACAGATCGTATTGCACCGGATTGATAAACTCTAGCTTTTCGCCCAATACTGCCAGAACAAAAGAAAACTCCCCAATTTGATTGAGTCCCAGGCTGCTAATCACTGCGGTTTTAAACGAATAGCCAAAACGCCAGATAATGGGAAAAATTACCCCTGCCTTCCCAATCATGACTAAGGCGACTAAGCCAATAATAATCCCCGAATTTTGCCATAGAGTTACGGGATTAATCAACATGCCAATCGAGGCAAAAAAGAGGCTAGCAAAAGTATCCCGCAGGGGAATCATCTTCGCCAATGCTTGGTCGGCATAATCAATTTCGGCGATCGTCAATCCCGCCACAAATGCCCCCATTTCGATCGACAAGCCCAGGCTGGCAGTTACGAGGGCAATACCCAAACACAAGGCAATGACCGTCAGCAAAAACAATTCACTATTTTCCGTTTTGGCAACGGTAGTCATCAAACGGGGAATCAGCCAATATCCCGCCGCGATCGCACTAGCAAAAAAGAGTACTGCTTTTATAATCGCCGCCACCAGAGCAGGAACCAAATTATCGGGTTGATTCAAAGCCGGAACTACCGCCAGCATTAACCCCAAAGCTAAATCTTGGGCAATTAGCAGAGCTAGCATTACCTGACCATGAATCGTATTGACTTCCCCTCTTTCGGTCAGGGTTTTGAGGACTACCGCCGTCGAAGAAAGAGATAAAATTGCCCCCATGAAAATCCCCTCTACAGGAGAAGTAACCCAGCCTAATAGAGTCGTTAACAAGGCGACGAGAGCGATCGTTAAGCCAATTTGCAGTAGGCTACCCTTAATCGCAATATCCTTAACTCGTTTTAATTCCGCCAGAGAAAACTCAACTCCCAAAGCAAAAAGCAAAAAAGCCACACCAATTTCTGCCAGGGACTTAATTTCTTCCAAGCGATCTATTTGTTCCAAACCAAAAGGTCCGATGACCAAACCAGCGACCAAATAACCTAGTAAAACCGGTTGGCGTAGACGGTGGGCAATAAAGCCTCCTAAAGCTGAAGCTCCTAAAACCAGAGCGATATCAAAAACAAAGGAATGGTTAGCGGCTGCCATAAAATTAAATCTCGATCGCCCTACCGCTTAATTCTAAAGTGGAAATTTTGTTTGCCAATCAAAAATACTGCAAAATTCACCCTTTGGTCGATCTTCATGAGCTATCAGCTATCAGCTTTTTGAAGATTCCTTATGAAGCAAAATAGAAGGTAATCATACCTTGATCCAGCAACGCCAAAATGCTCAATGCTCAATGCTCACTGTTCGCTGTAGAATAACTTTCCAACTCCGATTGGGGCTTGGCAAAAATCATGCGTCCGGCGGAAGTTTGGAGGGAGGAAGTAACTACAACCTGAATCTCGCCACCAACACTATCGCTACCTTCTTCTACCACTACCATCGTGCCATCTTCTAGATAGCCAATGCCCTGATTGTCTTCCTTACCCTGCTTGAGTATTTTTAAATCCAGGTGGTCGCCAGGAAGGTATATCGGACGGAGAGAACGAGCCAGATCGTTAATGTTGAGAATCTGAACTTTTTGTAAGTTGGCTACTTTACTCAGGTTATAGTCGTTGGTGAGCAGCGTACCGCTAATTTCTTGTGCTAGACGGACGAGCTTGGCATCAACCGTATCGATATCCTCGTAATCGGCTGAATTAATGGTGATGCGATCGGGATAGTCTTCCTGCATCTGGTTGAGAATATCCAGTCCTCTTCTACCGCGAATCCGTTTTTGTGAATTGCTAGCATCAGCTAGATTTTGTAGTTCCTGCAAGACAAATTGGGGAATCAAAATTTGTCCCTCCAAAAAGCCCGTTTTTAGCAGTTCCTCAACGCGACCATCGATAATACAGCTAGTATCGAGAACCTTTGTTGGTGTAGCTTCTAGGGTTCCTTCTGCTACCAACATCGATTCAATACTGTTGGGGTTAATTAGACGCAAAAACGTTCTACCATGGGTATCAGCCAGACTAATTCCTAGATAGGAAAACATTACGCTACCCAATACGGCAAATGCCGGTTTAAAAAAGCTCAACTCACTGGGGATGGGCAACAAGAAAACGGGAGCTAGGGTCAAGTTAGCGACTAGCAAACCCATAACTAGACCGATCGCGCGGGTAATGATAATCTCAATTTTAGTGTTGCGAATTTGAGCTTCTAAACGACGATAGGTAGTTTGTACCGCGACCCCAACCCCCAAGCCAATAATGGCGGCAAACCCAGCAATGACAAAGCGTAGGGCTTCAATGTTGGATACCCCTTCTAAAATATCGACCGGTAGCAACTGCAAGCCATCGAAACCGATGTTTATCGCCGCAATAATGCAAATGAGAATTATGATGGCATCAACCATTGTTTTAGTTGAAAAAATAATATGGATATAATCCTCTTTACTGTAGTAAATTCTCGGTGATTGTGTAGGTAATTGGCGGGAGTTCTTAATATTCGCCGAGGCAATTTGGCGCGGATATTGCTTAAAAATCGTGGGATTCTAGCTAGATCGAGACTGGCAATCGACCCCCAAGCTCTATGTTTGGCAAGAGGCGATTGATAGGATAATTTAGATGCCGCAATATTTTCGTTACCATCAGAAATATATCTTATAAAGAAATTTAGTTTGATAATTAAGACCGGCGCTAATTTACCCCAAGTAATGCCCACTGCTGCCTATATTCATCTTCCTTTTTGCCGTCGTCGTTGCTATTACTGCGACTTTCCCATTACGGTGGTAGGAGAACAGGGAAAGGCGGCGGTGCCGATGATTGATGAATATTTAACGGCTTTAGAGCGAGATATTCAGCTAGCAGATACAGCCGAGCAACCGCTAACTACAGTTTTTTTTGGTGGTGGTACGCCATCGTTGCTATCTCCCCAAGAGTTAGGGCAAATTATCGAGACGATCGCCTTAAAATTTGGTCTGGCTAGTGACGTTGAGATCTCTATGGAAATCGATCCGGGCACTTTCGATCGCGATCGCCTCCAAGGATATTTAGCGGCGGGTTTAAATCGCTTTAGCCTGGGGGTGCAAAGCTTTGACGAGGAGTTATTAACAGTCTGTGGACGTTCCCATACTCGTGCGGAGGTGCTGTCGGCGGTAGAGATAATTAAACAGTTAGAGATTAAAAACTTTAGCTTGGATCTGATTTCGGGCTTGCCCCATCAAACTTTAGAACACTGTCGTTCATCTTTAGAACAGGCGATCGCCACTGCCCCCGCCCATCTATCCTGCTACGACCTCGTACTCGAACCAGTAACCGCCTTTGGTAAGCAGTATCAGCCAGGAGAAAAGCCTCTACCGGATGATGATGTGGCTGCCGAGATGTACCGTTTAACCCAGCAAACTCTGACCAAAGCAGGCTATCAGCACTATGAGGTATCTAACTACGCTAAAACGGGCTATCAGTGTCGTCACAATCGAGTTTACTGGCAAAATCAGCCTTACTACGGTTTTGGTATGGGTGCCGCTAGTTATGTTGACGGCAAAAGGTTCAGTCGTCCCCGTACTCGGAGAGAATACTATGAGTGGTTATCAGCCGGTGCAGTTGTCGATACACCAGCAATATCGCCGACAGATTACTTATTAGAGACGTTGATGTTGGGTTTACGTCTGACAGAGGGGATAGCTTGGGAGCAGTTTGAGCCTCAGGTTCGAGAGAGAATTTTAGACTGTCTTAAGCCTTATCATCACCGGGGTTGGATTGAGTTAACAATAGGCGATCGCCCTTTAGATTTTCAAGACGATCCTAGTGAAAGCGATCGCCAATGGCGATCGCTT
>JBCBIN010000335.1:0-4560 GCA_038524555.1 Cyanobacteria bacterium J06623_7
GTTAAAGTTTGTTACGTAATGTTTAATTATTGTTATCGAATTGTGTCAGATCCCGGGAGGGACGAATTTTGGGTAACGTTATTTGATAAAAATATCTTTACATACACAATCTAATTATCTCGGTAGGTAAAGCGCGAGGCCTATCAGAATTGAACCCGTTCATATCGCCAACTACAAAAGGAGAGTCAAGTTATATGTTCACCCAGGTCAAATCCACCGTTCGTCACGTTAAGCCAGATGCTGTTAACGGACGCGATCTACTTAGGGTGGTTTATGTGGTGCTGGAGCCTCAATATCAAAGCACCCTAACGGTCGCCGCTAAGTCGATCAATGACAATAATCCCAATTTGGCGATTGAGCTTAATGGCTATTTAATCGAGGAATTGCGGGATGAAGAGAATTACGCCAATTTTAAAAATGATGTCGCCCAGGCCAATATATTTATTGCTTCGCTGATATTTGTCGAAGAGTTGGCGCAAAAAGTGGTTGAAGCGGTTGCTCCCCATCGCGATAATCTCGATGCGGCGGTAGTCTTTCCCTCTATGCCTGAAGTTATGCGTCTGAATAAGATGGGTAGTTTTTCGATGGCGCAGTTGGGACAGTCTAAAAGTGCGATCGCCCAGTTTATGCGTAAGCGTAAGGAAAAGTCTGGAAGCTCTTTCCAAGATGCCATGCTCAAGCTGCTGCGGACTCTACCCAAGGTTCTTAAGTACCTGCCTGTAGAGAAAGCACAAGATGCCCGCAACTTTATGTTGAGCTTTCAATATTGGTTGGGTGGTAATGCCGATAATTTAGAAAACTTTTTATTAATGCTGTCGGATAAATATGTTTATCCCGAGTTAGCTGATAGTAATGTTAAATATGAAGAACCGATAGTCTATCCCGACATGGGTATTTGGCATCCTCTAGCGCCACAGATGTTTGAGGATATTCAAGAGTATTTAGACTGGTTTAACCAACGCCCAGATATATCTGACGATCTCAAAGACCCCCTCGCCCCCTGTGTTGGCCTTGTTTTGCAGCGGACTCACCTGGTTACGGGAGACAACGCTCACTATGTTGCCATGGTGCAGGAACTAGAGTGTATGGGCGCTAGGGTAATTCCCGTATTTGCGGGAGGGCTAGATTTCTCCAAGCCTGTAGACGAATACTTCTGGAACGGCGATCGCGAAGATGCCATTGTCGATACCGTTGTTTCTTTGACAGGTTTTGCGTTGGTTGGTGGCCCTGCCAGACAAGATCATCCCAAGGCGATCGAATCTCTCAAGCGTCTCAACCGTCCCTACATGGTAGCGCTGCCCCTAGTATTCCAAACTACAGAAGAATGGGAAGAAAGCGAACTAGGCTTGCATCCTGTCCAGGTAGCCTTACAGATTGCGATTCCCGAACTCGATGGGGCGATAGAGCCAATTATTGCCTCTGGTAGAGATGGTGCAACTGGTAAATCTATTGCTCTCCAAGACCGAGTAGAAGCGATCGCTCGCCGGGCAATGAAGTGGGGTAGCTTGCGCAAGAAACCCAAGCTAAATAAAAAGGTGGCCATCACCGTGTTTAGCTTCCCCCCCGATAAGGGAAACGTTGGTACCGCTGCCTACCTAAACGTCTTTGGCTCGATTTACGAAGCGATGAAAGGGTTACGGGATAATGGCTATGACATTCAAGATTTACCTGATTCTGCCGAAGAATTGATGCAGGCGGTAATTCATGATGCCCAGGCTCAATATGCTTCTCCCGAGTTGAACATTGCCCATCGGATGTCGGTAGAGCAATATGAAAGACTAACTCCCTACTCTGTGAAGTTAGAAGAGAACTGGGGTCCACCACCAGGACACCTTAACAGTGACGGTCAAAACCTGCTGATTTACGGTAAGGAGTTCGGTAACGTCTTTATCGGTGTACAGCCGACTTTTGGCTACGAGGGCGACCCTATGCGGTTATTGTTCTCTCGTTCTGCCAGTCCTCACCACGGCTTTGCCGCTTACTATACCTATTTAGAGCATATCTGGAAAGCTGATGCCGTACTCCACTTCGGTACTCATGGTTCTCTGGAGTTTATGCCCGGTAAGCAAATGGGTATGTCCGGCGACTGCTACCCCGATAGCCTAATCGGTTCTATTCCCAATATCTATTACTACGCCGCTAATAACCCTTCTGAGGCAACAATTGCTAAACGTCGTAGCTATGCCTCGACAATTTCTTACCTTACTCCTCCTGCCGAAAATGCAGGACTGTACAAAGGTTTGAAAGAACTAGGAGAACTAATCGGTTCTTACCAAAGCCTCAAAGATGGCGGACGCGGGATTCAGATTGTCGATACGGTCATGGATCAGGCGCGGATTTGCAACCTCGATAAAGATGTTCAATTCCCCGACCATTCCGCCAAGGAAATGACTCAGGATGAGCGTGATACTATTATCGGCTTGGTTTACAAACAGCTAATGGAGATCGAATCTCGTCTGCTTCCCTGTGGTCTACACATCATCGGTAAGCCACCGACTGCCGAAGAAGCGATCGCGACTTTAGTCAATATTTCTAACCTGGATCGCGAAGAAGAAGGAATTATTTCTTTCCCTCGCATCATTGCCAACAGCATTGGTCGAGATATCGACGAGATTTATAACAATAATGATCGCGGTGTCTTAGCCGATGTCCAGCTATTCCAAGACATTACCCAGGCTACTCGCGCTGCGGTGGGTGCATTAGTTCACGCTCAAATTGATGCTGATGGTCGAGTCTTGATGGTATCGAAACTCAATTTCTTTAACATTGGCAAAAAAGCCCCATGGATCGAAGCCCTCAACGACTGTGGCTACAACAATATTGATGTCGAAGCAGTCAAGCCCCTCGTAGAATACCTCGAATTCTGTTTGGAACAGGTTTGCGCCGATAATGAATTGGGTGGTTTGCTGAAGGCTTTAGAAGGTGAATACGTATTACCAGGGCCTGGTGGCGACCCAATTCGCAATCCTAACGTTTTGCCCACCGGCAAAAACATTCATGCTCTAGATCCCCAGTCCATCCCAACTTTAGCGGCAGTTCAGTCAGCCAAAATAGTTGTAGATCGCTTGGTCGAACGTCAAAAGCTAGACAATGATGGCAAATACCCAGAAAGTATCGCCTGTGTACTTTGGGGTACAGATAACATCAAAACCTACGGTGAGTCTCTGGCACAAATCATGTGGATGGTTGGTGTTCGTCCCGTTCCCGATGCCCTAGGTCGTGTCAACAAACTAGAGTTGATTCCTTTAGAAGAATTAGGTCGTCCCCGTATTGACGTGGTCGTTAACTGTTCTGGTGTCTTCCGTGACCTGTTTATCAATCAAATGAACCTCCTAGATCGCGGCGTCAAAATGGCAGCCGAAGCCGACGAACCCATCGAGATGAACTTTGTTCGTAAACACGCCTTGGAACAGGCAGAAGAAATGGGTATAAACGTGCGTCAAGCAGCAACCCGTATATTCTCTAACGCCTCTGGTTCCTACTCTTCCAATATCAACCTGGCAGTGGAAAACAGCAGTTGGGAAGAAGAAAAAGAGCTACAGGACATGTATCTCAACCGTAAGTCCTTCTCTTTTAACTCCGATAATCCTGGGGTAATGGATGAAAGCCGAGGCTTGTTTGAATCTTCTTTGAAGAAAGCCGATGTCACTTTCCAAAACCTAGATTCTTCGGAAATTAGCTTAACCGACGTATCTCACTACTTCGATTCCGATCCCACTAAGATCGTATCTAGCCTGAGAGATGACGGTAAAAAACCGACAGCATATATCGCCGATACTACTACGGCAAATGCTCAAGTGCGTACTCTGTCGGAGACAGTACGTTTAGATGCTCGTACTAAAATGCTTAACCCCAAATGGTACGAAGGCATGTTGAGCAACGGTTACGAAGGTGTAAGGGAATTATCCAAACGTTTGGTTAACACGATGGGTTGGTCGGCGACAGCTGATGCTGTAGACAACTGGGTTTACGAAGATGTCAATACTACTTTCATCGACGATCCTGAAATGTGTAAGCGTTTGATGGATATGAACCCTAACTCCTTCCGTAAAATTGTCGGTACTTTACTTGAAGTCAACGGACGTGGTTACTGGGAAACCAGCGAAGATAACCTCGACAGACTCCGCGAACTTTATCAAGAAGTAGAAGACAGAATTGAAGGGATTGATTAATAGTTAATTTAATCCTAACAATTTAATTGTCTAAATAAATAGGGATGCGATAATATCGTGTCCCTATTACTATATTCAGCTAGTGTTAAAAAATTCAATCTGAATGAAAAACAATTTCTGGAGTCTAATCTGGTCTAGCTTTAACGAAATACAAGGTTCTCTAATAACGTTTATTGGTATTTTTGTATCTGTACTATTGGCTAGGTTTCCAGTCAAGACTCAAATACCTCTAGATATCTTTATCATCGCCATTCTGATTTTTTTGCTGATTATTGCCACATTGATTAAAGCCATCAATAAAATATTAGAGCAAGTAAACAAACTTTCCATACCCAAAATTTTGTCAGCCAGACGATATTTAATACAAGGTCAACCGGAAATATTATGT
>JBCBIN010000336.1:0-4560 GCA_038524555.1 Cyanobacteria bacterium J06623_7
CCCAAGCAAAGACTACCGTCGAGAAATTGAACTGCTCCCGGGTCGAGAATGGTGTCGTTAGTAAATTCGGTGCTGCCTAAATCTGATTGAGCCTCTAAGGTGAATCTCTGCTGTATTGCCGGCATGACAATCGTGGCTAATTCTAAATCTACGGGAGGAGTCACGAGGGAACGAGCAATAGTGTAACGATGAGCGACGCTAAGATTTGCCTGTTGTAGTAGCGATCGCGATAGGCCTCCGGCGCATACTACTGTATGAAGCGCAGAATATTCATGAGTTTCGGTTATGACTCCAGCTATCTGATTTTCGTGCCAAACCAGGTCAACCGCTCGTTCGTAGACTATCTCTCCACCATTACGTATAAAAGCCTGAACGTAGGCATCAGTTGTTTTTTGTGGGTGAATATGACCGTGGGGTAGCTTTAATACTCCAGAAATAGCGTTGGGATTGAGTAATGGTTCGAGAACACAGGCATCCGCAACGTTAATTAGCTCTGGAACTACCTCAAAGCGATTGTAAAGTTGCGCGATCGCTTCAGGATCGTCCTGTCGGGCGATCGTCAAAATTAGATCTAATTCTCTAAACTCCGTTTCTGCCTCTAGTTCTGAGCTTAGATGGCGATGTAGTTCTAGTCCTTCTTGTCCTAGTTGACGAGTCAGTTCGTTGGTTCCCGACCAATAAGCCAAACCACCGTAGCTATAAACCGTGGCGTTATCCGGTTGGGCATCCTTCTCTAACAGTAAAACTCGAAAATACTGGCTCAGTTCGTAAGCGAGGCTAGCGCCAGTAATACCCGCACCAACTACTATCCAGTCATATGTGGTCATGTTATCGATTTGATTTGATTAAAAAAGGCAGCTAGAAAATTTTACCAAGCTTACGCATCTCGATTTAACTGTACCTTAGCCTGTTGCCAGAGAGTTTCTAATTCTGTTAGTTCGTATTCTGCTAGGGGACGGCTAGCAAACTGCTCCATGAGCTGCAAACGCTGAATAAAGCGGCGGTTAGTGCCCTGTAAACCAGCGAAGGGATCGAGGTCATACCAACGAGCCAAATTAATGATGGTAAAAAGCAGATCTCCCAGTTCGGCTTCTTGATGAGCTTTATCTTCCGTCGCCAAGGCAGCCCGAAACTCGGCTAATTCCTCGGCATATTTCAACCATACCCCCTCAACATTAGGCCATTCAAAACCTGCTGCGGCTGCCTTAGTGGAAATTTTCATTCCGGCCATCAATGGTGGTAGGCTGCGAGCGTATCGCTCTAGCTTGCGACTGAGTAATTTTGCCTGTTCTGGGGTTTCTCCCTTCTCTTCTGCCTTAATCTGCTCCCAGTTTTGATTTACTTCTGCTGCACTGTTGACCTTTACCTCGCCAAACACGTGAGGATGGCGGCGAATTAACTTGGTGGCAATTCCATCGGCAACATCTTCGAGGGTAAAGTCTTGATTTTCCTCCGCAATTTGCGCCTGTAGAACCACTTGTAACAATAAATCTCCCAATTCTTCGGCGATCGCCCTTTGTTCTCCCTTTTGGAGAGCATCCACTACCTCATAGGCTTCTTCAATTACATAGGGAATGAGAGTTTGGGGGGTCTGGGCTAAATCCCAAGGACAACCGTCTTCAGGAGCTCTCAACCGAGCGACCACTTCAATTAAACGTTTTAAAGAAGCTAAAGCAGACTGATGGGTCGTTGAATGGGCATTCATGCTGTTGATTAAAACAAGGTTGGTAATACTAGTGCGGCGAAAACTTGCTGATCAAGTTTGTTTATTTGGTCTTAGCCTGTTTAATCATCGCTACTAAAGTATGGTGAGCATCCTGGGCATCTGCGAGGGGACGCTCGAATTCGACTCTTACAGACACGGTTTCTCCAGCAATCTGAGCGGAAATGTTCATCCCTTGGGGGTCGATGGAGTCCATCTGTGCTGTTTCCGTCTGAGGGGCGTTGCCATATACACGGGCATATAAAGATATTGCCTCGGAATGGTCTTCGTTCATGTGTTTGCAGATGCGATCGCTAATAGCGGGGGTAATTGCTTCGGACATAATTAAATTAAGTTGATTTATTGGAGATAAAACGCGGACAAGCTGATAGTTGTTTAAATTTATTTTCTATTTATTTAAATTGGTTTAATTATCCCTCTAAGAGCCTGACTAGAGCAACTCGATATTTCTGACTTTGCGAATCGTTTGGGGTAACACTCCTACGAGGAAAGCAAAAGCTTCATCGGGCAAATCTCTTACTGTTTCCAAATCGAACCAGTGTTCAAACTGATTGAGAATTACCTGAGCTCTTTCAGCCGGTTGAGGATTGTCAATAATCTGTTTGGTCAATCTAACCCACTGTCTCCGCATCTTGTAGGCCTGTTTTCTGGCTTGAGAACTATCAGGAGGTACTAAAGAAATGTTGCCCACGGCAATTACCTTCGTCGCCTTGAGATCGAACTGTCCGCCAATAATCGCTCCGGGACCCGCAAATTCGGCATGGTAGGGTTTATAAACCACTAGACCATTCTTACGACGGGGATTGACGATCGCCAGCTTGCCCAGGTTTAACTCCTGTTTGATCTGCTGACAAATGATTTCCCGCTCCCGAACATTATGCTGGTGGTTAATACTAATCGAAGCAATAAAGCGCGCCGATGGACTGACAGATGCAGAAGAATCTACGTGCAAAGCTCTGCCTTGAGGGGAGTTAGCGCTGCCTGATTGAACTTTGGGCTGAGGGTCGGGATATTTCTCATTCACTCTTTGAATATTGCGCTTTAAGTTCGGCTCGCCTGACTGAGATTTCTAATTTTGCTTTATACTTTACCCCACTATCTTGGCTCCGGGGACAAACCTTTATGATGTTTGAATGATTTTTTTAAGCAGCAACCGGGGTGAACAGTCGAACCAGATATTGCCCCAGTTTGGCTCGATCTGAGCAATTTGATAGCCATTTTGGCAGTAGAGTTGTTTTGCCGCTTCATTGCGGTCTAAAACGTGCAGTCTAATTTCTTTATAGCCCCAGTCGAGAGCGATTTGCTCGCATGCCGACAAAAGCTGCTGACCAATGCCTTGACGACGGTAATTTTCAGCTACCGCTAAATTAGAAATATAGGGATATTGCGGTTGATTCGACCATAGGCTAGAGCGCAAGGCAATTTCAATCGTGCCGACTACGAGTTGGGGTTCTGCCTCGTCGGGAGAAGTTCCCAATGATGAAGGAATTTTGGCGACTAAGCAGCGGTAGTAGGGCGAAGTTGAGCGCAAACGATAGCGTAAATCTTCGTCGATCGTAAAACGTAAAAAAGGATAAATCCACTGAATCAATTCTGGAAAATTATAAAAGCTTTGAGATAGCACCGTGCTAACTGCTCTAGTGTCTCCCATTCCCGCCGAGCGAATTGCCAGCTTTAAATCTCGATTGAGATCGCGATCGAGTGATTTTGAAACCATCAAATAAGAATTGGACTCAATTTTCTAATTATTGTAGTTGCAGATCGAAACTAGTGGTTTTTTAGAAGCTGGTTTGGGAACAATATAACTATGCTCTACCTGTGAAATAGCCATAGTCAAAGAGATTGGCATTGATACCGCACCGATTGAGAGCGGGCGATCGCTTGTCCTTTGATATTTTAGTGGTCGATATCTTGGCTGCTACTTATTTATTTTGCCGATCAACTACAAGTGAATCAATGCTTCATCAATATGAATACAGTCAATTAATGCGAGATTTATCTTGGGATAAGGTAGGTCAATCGATTGTTGATTCAATTGGACAATTGCTTGATGTAGATATTGCTATTTTACATCTCCACAAACTTAGCAGTGGTACAGAAGAGTATTTCTTCTACCAGAAATTTAACCCAGAAGTCGCTCAAATAGAACTAGATTTACTCAAATTAACAGTTGTCTCCGGTGATGAATTTACTGACGGGGAGAATTTTGTCGTTAATCAGCACGAGGTGGCAGAATTTAATCTGTCTGGAGAGAGATACGAGGCTTGCCTGGCGGCTAATATTACTTTAATTAGCTCGGTCTTGTTGTGTTTGCAGGCTAATTTATCTGCTTCTTTGACAATTCATCACCACCGTCCGGAAAATTGTCTGGGGGAACCAGAGTTAAAAACTCTAGAAATGCTTGCCACTCAAGCGAATCTGATGCTATCGCAAATGTTGGCGCGCGAGAAATTACAGGAGTTAGCCCAGCGAGAAACTACCGTCAATCGCATTACTGCTACCATCCGCGCCAGTCTCGATCCTCCGGTAATGTTTGCCGCGATCGCTAAGGAATTGGGTTCAGCGTTAAGTGTCGATGGCTGTACTCTCTCTCTCTGGACGAAAAGCGATCGCTTTGTTCGCTGTGTTGGTTTGTATAATCCCCACGAGCTGCAAAAAATTATTATTGATTCCCCCGATTGGCAAAAGGCGACTACTTCCAGCGTGCCGATCTCCGAAAACCCGATTTTACAAGCCTTACTCTATCAGAAAAAGACCATCGATCTTTCGGATTTAGAACAGCAAAAAGCCTTAGCGCGCTATGAACTTCCTTGGCATGCTAAAGCCAGAGCATTAAT
>JBCBIN010000337.1:0-4551 GCA_038524555.1 Cyanobacteria bacterium J06623_7
ATATTTCAACCTCCAAAACTGCGTCGAGAAGAATGTGAGGATGGCGAACGCAGCGCTACCTGGCTCGAACTATTTTTCGATCTCATTTTTGTGGTTGCTGTTGCGCAACTAGCACACAATTTTCAACAAGAATTTAGCTTTTTCGGTCTGGCAAAGCTGGCAATATTATTTGTTCCTGTTTGGTGGTGCTGGATTGGTGCCACTTTCTACGACACCCGCTTTGATAATGATGGTTTGGTAGATCGTCTGATTACCTTAGTTCAAATGGCGATCGCCGCCAGCCTAGCGGCTAATATTCATCACGGCTTGGGTAGTTCTTCTACTGGTTTTGCCCTGAGCTATATGGCATTTCGGGGTGTATTAGTCTGCCAGTATCTTCATGCTGGCTATCATGTTAAAGAGGCGCGAGAACTAACTAACTGGTTTGCGATCGGCTTTACTCTCAGCCTTCTGTTTTGGCTGGCCTCTGTGTTTGTGCCAATTCCCTGGCGGTTTGTGCTCTGGGGGACGGGCTTAATTATTGATTTTGCGACCCCTTTAACTGCGGGACAGAAAGTAGTTAGAGTTCCTCCCGATATGGCTCATACCACCGAACGAATTGGGCTGTTTACCATTATCGTCTTAGGGGAATCGATTGTTGCGGTAGTGGGCGGCGTATCAGAAATTGACTGGACGCCGATGTCGGTGGCGATCGCGCTACTCGGTCTATCTATTGCCTTTAGCTTCTGGTGGATGTATTTTGATACGGTGGATGAATCGCCTCTCCACGCTATGCGTCGGGGAAAAATGAAAATTGCCCTTACCTGGCTCTATTCTCATCTGCCTCTAACGGTAGGTCTAACCGCAACAGGAGTAGGTGTAGAAAAAATGATTCATGGCTTGGGTAGCGATGCTGCGAGCGGAGAAAAAGCCCTGTTTTGTCTGGCAGTGTCTCTTTGCCTGGTAATCCTATCTAATCTTCACTGGACGAGCTGCGAACTAGGACAAACTAAGTGTAAAAAAGTCTTGACCTACTATCGTCTAGCTGCTGCCGCTTTTGTGCTGGCTTTGACTCTCGCCTCTGGCTTTCTTTCGTCTCTCGTAATTATCTCGCTGGTGGCTTTTGCCTGTACGATTCAAATTGTCCTCGATATTTTCAATACCTGCCCTTGACAGTCAACAGTCAACAGTTAACAAATATGCTACATTTAGCTCCTTTGAACGAGTTCGAGGGTCAAGATAATTAAGAAAACCGTTATAATCGCGATGTTCTGTAAATTTATACGGCATTCATGAAAGAGCGCGTTGCTAAATCCTTCGATCTTTGGGCGAATAAATTAGTCCAGTTTAGCCAAGAGCGGGGTCGGTTTTATTGGTGGATATTTCTCTTTGTCTTAACCATAACCTTAGTCTCGATTACCCCCTTGCCGGGTCATTCTCAATCCGGGTTAGATGTTCCCGCCAAAAAAGTTTGTCCCGTCAATACACAGCGAGAAATACGGGGTGTCTGGTTGACCAATGTTGATAGCGACGTGCTGTTCGAGCCAGAAAAAACAGAGGAAGCGATCGCCCTACTCGCAGAAGCTAATTTTAATACCCTCTATCCTACGGTTTGGAATTGGGGCTACACTCTCTATCCGTCTCCGGTATCGGCAGCCTTTACGGGCAAAGAATTAGACCCCACGGAAGGGTTAGCGGGGAGAGATGTTTTGGCAGAAATTGTCGATTTGGGACACCAGCAGGGAATGAGCGTAATTCCCTGGTTTGAGTTTGGCTTTATGGCTCCTGCTGATTCGGAATTGGCACGGCGGCATCCTGAATGGCTCACCAGTCGGCAAGATGGCAGCACGATTTGGTGGGAGGGAAAAGTACATCAGCGAGTTTGGCTCAACCCCCTAAGACCAGACGTACAGAGGTTCATGACGGATTTGCTGGTCGAAATTGTCTCCAATTATGACATCGATGGGATTCAGCTAGACGACCACTTTGGCTATCCCTCCGAGCTTGGTTATGATGACTATACGGTTAGCCTCTATCGTAACGAACATGGCGGTCAATTTCCCCCCAGCGACCCTAAAAATCCCGAGTGGGTACAGTGGCGCGCCGACAAAATTACCAGCTATGTCGAGACTCTCTTTGCTGAAATCAAACAGCATAATCCCCAGGCGATTGTTTCTGTTTCTCCTAACCCCCAACATTTTTCCCTCAATTCTTTTCTGCTCGACTGGTATAAGTGGGAGCGTAAAGGTTTAATTGAAGAGCTAATCGTCCAGGTATATCGCGATCGCCAAGACAGTTTTAAACGGGAGTTAACACAGCCAGAAATTTTAGTCGCTCAAAAGCATATCCCCGTCGGCATCGGCATTCTATCGGGCTTGAAAGGACGTAACGTTACCTGGAACCAAATAGCCGAACAGGTGAGCATTTCCCGAGAACGTCAGTATGCTGGAGTATCTTTCTTCTTCTATGAAAGCCTCTGGAATCTAGCGATAGAATCTGCCGATGAAAGACAGGCTGCACTCAAGGATTTATTTCCAGATCGGGCACAACGTTCTTTAGTCTCAGACTGCGAATTTATCTCTCAACAGTAGTAACTCGCGGAATCGATTTGGGAACAATGATTTGAGGGTATTGAGCAGGGAGAACCCAAGATTTAAATGGACAGTAAATTAAAATATTTAACCATTGAGGACTATGAGGTTCTACTACAGCAAGCTCGCATAGCTGTTTATGGGCAGCACGATGTAATTCTTAAAGAAGGTCGTCTATCTGAGGCAATCTATCTTGTCCGCAAGGGAATAGTGAGGATCGAAAGAGCGGCAACCGGAAAAGATGTGGCGATCGCTTTTCTCGAACCAGGGGAAGTTTTTGGCGAAATTTCTTTCCTCGAAGGTGTTCCCACCACTAGTAGCGTCATCGCTCAGGAAGATGTTGAGGTATGTCAAATTGAAAGACAGCAGCTCGCTAGTCTGTTAGCAGCTAAACCAGGACTATCAGATCGTTTTTATCAGTCTCTGGCTCATAATTTATCCAGTCGTCTCCATCAAACTTCTTCCCTCGTGTCTCACCTGATGCGCCGGGTAAGAGTTGCCCCCGAGTATAGCGGTCATCGTACGGGACAAATAGGACAAGATGAAATTCCTCCCGAACTGATTGGCGAAACCGAACTATTTAAGCAAAATTTGAGCCAAATCGAACGGTCAATTCGCAATCGCGATCTAAGTGATACAGAAGCTCAGGTGCAGATTGATAAAGCCTGCAACATGTTGATTAATACTCTCAGGGAGCAAATTATTCAGGAACCGGAAATTCAGCAGGCAATTGGCACCTATATTTTTCGGGAAACTTTTCCTTTCTTTATGCTCAGTAGCTTTCTCGACCGTGCTTTTCGCCGTCCGGGAGGCTACGTCAGCGATTCCTATATTAGTGAGCTGCTGGCGCAAAATGAACCGGAAGGAGATGGTTATTTGGGAGTGTATTTAGACCGCTGGATTCGTTCTCGACCCACCTGCCAGGCTTTAAAACAGCGTGGGGGAATTATTACGGAAACAATCGACCATTTAATGCAGCAGTGGCAGTTAGAGACACCATTACCAGTCACGAGTATTGCTAGCGGTTCGGCACCAGAAGTTCTAGATCTATACTTTCGAGCTGTTCCCCCCAATCTTCACGTTACCTGTATTGATTTCAATCATCAAGAAATATCCTCAGCAGCCAGTACGGCTCATCGCTGGGGCTTCCAAGACCATCTGACGTTTGTCCAGGATAATTTCTTTTTGATGGCTGAGGGCTACAGTCAAATCGACATTCCCCCTCAGCAAATGATTTATAGCGTCAGCATGGCTAACTGTCTGCGCGATCGCGAGTTTGTGCGGATTCTCGACTGGATCTACGATCGCCTCTTACCTGGAGGCATAATTATTTTGGGCAATATGCACGCTGCTAACCCAGACCGAATTTTATTAGAGCATATTCTGGAATGGCACTCTACTTACCGTTCTGCTGACGATCTACAGTCTCTATTCGCTCGTTCAAAATTTCGTTCTCTTCCCCTTTCGCTACAGTCGGATGAGTATGGAGTCGAGCTATTTGTGGTCTGCAAAAAAGCTTGGTCGGCTAGCTAAGCCCCAACATAAAAATACTCCAGGCGATCGCAGAATTAACCACGAATATCACCAAGAGCAGTTTTAGATATCTAAATACTTATTGACTAGATCTTAATATCGAGGGAATTAGTTATCTATCTTCTGGCTTTACCGGAATAGCAATTAATTCTTCTTGTTCTGCAACAGCAGATTGCTCTGTAATTAGAGTTAGCGCAATTAAGCCTGTCAACAGTAGAGAAATTATCAACATAACTATTATTCTCCTTTTTATTTACTTTATTTTTTGAACTCAAAGCTAGGAGTTGTTGAGAGCAGAAAGCGCCTCCAAATATCCGGAGACGCTATCAATCGAATCTCTCTTGAACTGGTATCTCGCTTAACCGTTGATAGAAGGAGCAGTTAGAGCTACAGGAGCTTGCTCGCCACTTGCCAAGTCAAGAGGGAAGTTGTGGGCGTTACGCTCGTG
>JBCBIN010000338.1:0-4531 GCA_038524555.1 Cyanobacteria bacterium J06623_7
TAGCTGGCAACAGAACGTAGTTCCTCGGGAATTGGAATGTCTAGGGGAAATTCCAGGGAGGTTTCGCACTCGCCTAGATAGCCAGATTCGGTAAAGGAAAGGAGCATTCGATTCAGGGCAATCCAAACTTCCGCATCATATTCCCAGTCTTTTTGCCTGGAGGTAAAGCAAGCAATCGATTTTAACGCCCAAAAATAGCTATTACGGACGACGGAACCACCTTTTTTATAGACGGGCAAATCTTCACGAGCGATAAATAAAATTTTGTCCTGTAGCTGTACACGCATTAAATTCAGGAGGTAAAAGGTCAAAGTGATTAATCTGCTATTCATGCAGGAAGTCTAATTTCTCAAAATTAACTGAAACTACTAGATCAAACAACCCAACAATTTCAAAGGTCAAAATGGTTTGAGCTGGAGGGAAAAATATAGCCCATTATCCTGCAAAGAATTTTCTTGAAAGCCAGTATCCCTTGCCAAAGGTATTCCCCAATCAAATCGGGCGGTTAGAGTTTCCTGTAAAACTAGCTGAAGACCCAACCCGACACCAATCTGGGTATTGACTTCTAAAGGCAAATTATCTACATTCCAAACGCGACCAAAATCAAAGAAAGGAATTAGGGACAGGCTAAAACCTCGCTGTGGATTAGACCAGAGATCCTGCTGTAGTTCGGTAGAAAAAAAGATGCCGTTATCGCCAACGCTGCGATCTCGCCTATAGCCTCGGACGCTTAAAGCACCTCCAGAACGAAATTGTTCCAGAGAAACCAAAGGGCGATCGGCAAACTGTAGTCCACCCCGCAACCAGAGGTTGGTACTATTTCCCAACTGTCTGACATATTGAGCCTGTCCGCGCCAGAGAAAAAACTGGCTATCGGGAATATCGTCGGGGTTAATCGTGGCATCGAGAACATTAATGCCGATATTAAATTGAGAATTGAGTGCTAATACATGGCGATCGCTACGGTCACTATAGGCTTGAACCAACCTCAGAGCCGAAATTTTGGTAATTCCTTCGACATCAGTACCTCTGGCTAGGGTAGGAAATCCCCTGTCCATCAAGAAAAGTTGGGAATCTTGATAGCTGAAGGAAAAACCGAGAGTTAACTCTTGGTTTGGCGTTTTTATAATCGGCTGGCGATAAATCGCTTCCACATAGGTACTGCGATTAGAGAGATCTAAGTCGGCAAATGGTTCGCTAACAATCGAGCTATTGCTATAGCTATAGGAAATTTGTAGTTCGCTATCCCTGGGACTTACCGGCAGGGTATAGCTCAAACCCGACAAAGAATTGCTGCTGGGAGTATTAGTATAGGCTACTGCCAGGCGATCGCCATAGCCGAAGAGATTGTCCTCACTTAGAGAAACCCTCCGACCAATCGAGCCAATGCTGACAGCCTGATAATTATCGTAAGCAAATTCGGCTTTGAAAGTATTCGCTTCTTCTACCTCTATTTCCAGTCGGCTCGTCCCTAGATTGACTCCTTGAGATAGTTCGGCAGAAATATTGGCGATTCTCGGATTGAGCTGTAGTAGCTGGAGTGCCTGGAGTAGTTTACCTCGATTTAAGGGTGGTTTGGTTGCCGCTTCGAGTCGCTGACGGATGTATTCTGGACGGATGTATTGTAAACCATAGATTTTAATCTCCTCTAGGCTACCTTCAATAATTTCGATGACTACGGTGCGATCGGCAATTTTTTGCGGCGGGATATAAGCTCCAGAAGTTAAATAGCCTCGAGCAATAAACATCTGGGTCAGACGCTGCTGTACTTCTAGTAGTTCGGTAAAGCTGAGAGGTCGAAATAGATAAGACTGTAATAGGTTCTTTATTTCTGATTCTGGGATGACTCGATTGCCAACTAGCTTAAACCGACTTAAAACTATGGTTCCCGGAACTTGCTCCAGATTTGAATCTTCTACTACGGGTGTGCTTCTCTGAGGGTTAGCCCCAGCATGCTGGGCTAGAGTAAAGCCCCAATACACCAAAAATCCGGTCAGCAGTTTTGTAAGATCTTGTATATTTCGATTGAGTAGTAGCAACTTAAATTTAGACGCCAACTTGATGCATCATAATTGGCTGTGGTCTCAGATTTATACTGAAATATAGATTTATAGCTAGATTAATAATTGACCAGAGGCACAATGCCCTAGTTACTAGTAAGTGTGAAAGCAGAGCGATCATTTTTCTTTTTCTGACGCTTCAACTTTAATTTTTATTTAGCAGTCGCAGAATAGTCAACGCGTAGAGCGTCAATTACGTTCCTCAGGGTAGCACAATTAAGCTAACTATCGAAGTGCGATCCTCGACTGACGATCGTGCTAACTTATGAGATAACTTATTTAACCAAATCGTATCGTTGGAAGTAGGCAAAAAATAGTGAATCCCTTATTTGCAAGATTTTTTAGATCTATATATCGTAAAGAACCCATTTCTGGCTTTATTTTGGTTTTGGGCTTAACAGATGCCCTGATTGGCGGCTTAGGAGGTAGAGGCAGTCTCTTATCGATCGGTCTTGTAATTGCTTTGCTGGGAATTATTATGCGCTGGCGACAGGGAGAGAAAAAACCCAAGAGAGTCGCTAACGAAGCAGTTCGCTATTATCTTCCTGCTGGCTCAACTCGCCAACCTCTACCTCTATTAACTAGCAGTAAATTGCGTAAATAGCTCCACTCTACGGCGACCATGGAACCCCTCAAGATTTAATTTAGACTTAATCCTCTTAAACTTAACCTCTGCAATATGTCTGACGGTAATGTCGAACAAAAACATCCGCAAAATCGTAAGGATCGTTTGACGGTAGATAGTTTGTTAGCTGTCTCCATGACCCCAGGCGATCGCGAACTGGTAGAGTTAGCCCGCTTGATTATTCGCTATCGTGATTTTCCGGGGGCGCGGGATATTCAACGAGATTTACAGGTCGCCCTCAATAACTGGCAGTTAACCGAAGAGGAACTTTACACCAAAACTCGAGCTATTCACGCTCAGGGAACCGTCTATCGTCGTACGGCAGATGGAGACAAGCAGGACTGGACTTGACTTTCCTCGCCGCTAACAGTGCAGCACTAAAACACACGGCTGAAGTATATATTGTCCCAGCGATCGCCAAACATAGAGTTTAATCGTTTCTAAGCCCTAGTGATACAGATAGCTCAGTCTTGCTCCAGATGTTCGGTAATTTTCTGTAGCAGCTCATCAGCATCGACAGTCTTACGTAAGAAGTCTGACGACCCCACCATCTTGGCTCTAAAGCGATCTATAATGCCGGAATTACTGGTTAGAAAGATAATTGGCGTTTCGGCGAATTCAGGATAACGCCGCAGTTGAGCACAGAGGTCGTAGCCACTAATCCGGGGCATTACAACATCTAAGAAAATTAGATCGGGGAGGCGATTTATTAACACTTCTACCGCATCTAGGGGATTGTTGATAGCGACAAATCTATAGCCAGCCATGCTGACGATCTGTTCCATCATGTGGGAAATCATTAAGCTATCGTCGACACAGGCAATGAGAGGACGATCTTTATTGGCATAGCTAGCATTACTAGAATTGGCTATTTCTAGTAGATCGGGAATATCTACCAGTCCAAAAATTCCCGATTGAATGTATGGTAGCAAGGAGCATACAACTTGGAGAGGGGAAGTCCTCAACTGAACTGATAGATCTCGCAAAGTGCGGTTACCGTTGAGTAGCTTGCACAAACTTTGATAGGCAGATATTGAGGTTTTTTCTTGAAGCTGTTGTGGCTGCAAGATTATGGGAGCGGAATTGGGCAAACGGTCGGCAACTTGGGCTTCTTCCCAACGAGACCAAATCTGCTGAATCTGAGCGATTATTTCTTGAGGATCTATCGGATCTAAGTTAGCCGCCAGAATATTGTCCTGGTTGAGGCGACAAATTACCTGTCTTGCCTGAGTCAGATCGAACATTATCTCGCTGACGACAAAGGCGATCGCTTTTTTTGCCTGCTGAGGGGTAACTACCTGTTGTTTGACCCAATGGTGTAGCTGCTCGTATTCCCAAATATTGTCAGATAGATCTGCATCGCGATCGCTTAGTTCTTCCTGTAGGCTAGACAGTTGAAACGGAACCTGGGGTAAATTTAAAATTAAATTTCTTTGCCAGCGACGAATTGGATGGACTCCTCCCGTACCGTAAGTAATCTCACCCTGGTTAAGATATAAATGCCATTCATCGTTCTTAATTGGGTCGGTAAAGGTTAGCTTACCGCTAATTTTTGCTTCTTGGAGCGAACTAAAGAGCTTAATCTGCTTAGGGGCAGTAAATTCACGAATAATTAAGTTGTCAGAAGTGGTTCTGGCACTCATTTGGTTATACCCCTTTGCTGAATCAGATTTACTATTTGAATATTAGCCTCTGGAAATTGATATTGGTCTATGCTGTCTGGCTCTACCCAAAGAATCTCTTCACACTCTAGAGGCTGCGGCTTGCCGCTTAAGTACTGACAATCGTGGATATGTAGGGTAACTTTAAAAGTCTGGTAAGCATGGGTAATCGTAGTTAGGCGATC
>JBCBIN010000339.1:0-4525 GCA_038524555.1 Cyanobacteria bacterium J06623_7
TGGCAAAATCTACCTTGCTAAACTGACCTTCTCGCTGCACTGTATAAGCAGTGGTAATGCCGTTAAAATTATCGGTTGGAATCGGAATCCCCCCCTTACCCTGATTCCCTGCAATTACATACAGAACATTATGCTGTCGTGCCGACCAGTCTACACAAGAGGTTAACAGCGCCTTCCCGTCTAGTTGAGCATCATCTCGCTCATCTCGTTCTAAAGATTCACCAAAGCTAAAGTTAATGGCTCTAACGTCATCGCTATTTTGCAGGGCAATATGCTGGCTGCTTAGACATTCCTGTGGTTGTCCGCCGTTGCTTAAAGAACCCACCGCCGAGGCGTAAAGAACTGCCTGGGGAGCAATGCCTTGGAGATGTTTATCTTGAGAGATCATCACCTCGGCAACCATGCTGGCATGATTATCAGCATTTTTATCAGGTTTGGGCGGCTCATTACGGTAAAAGACGGCTCGAGGAGAGAGAAAATGTAGAAGGTTAGCAGCTTTATCCTTGCCTAAATCGATAGGACGACCAACTTCTACCTGACCGATGGCAATTTTGCGACCTAAAAGATTATAAGGAGCTTGATGTAGTCGCTCAGCATTGACCCCATTTTTACCAATAGAATCATTCAAGGCAATTGCGGGGGCGATCGCCCAGAAGCTGGCAATAATTAAAAGTCCTGTTTTGTGGTGCATATTTCCCTCGGGCTACTGTCGGGTTTCACTACCTATTCCCGTAATTACCGTAACAAGCAAGCTAACCCCTTGCCAAAATGGTGTAGTGTAGGTTAAAAGTATGTCAGGTTTTTCGTGAACTTCAGGCTAACGGTAAATCATATCTAGCCACACGAATCATCTTTCTAATTATTTAATCAGCATAGCAAGCAATATTAAGCGTATGACAAAGCAAGTTGCTCATCCCATGATGAAATTGCAACGGAAGGTATCTTCCTTGGTAGATTCGAAAATTATTAAGCCAGAAGACCGGATTGGTAAAATTGCTCTTTTATTGGGTAATGATTGGCCTCATTGGAAAAGCGAATTATCTGATTTTGACTTCTCCCCCCAAGACCAGGTTCGTGAGCTGCTGTTAGTAGAAAATTGGGACGAAGATTAGAAGATGCCATCAATTAAAGAGGAAAAGCATGCCGAGTCATTGCTTGGTGGTTAGAGACAGTTAGTCAAGGCTTCTCCTAGCTCCCGGGCTGTTTGATAGCGATCTCTTGGTTCTGGCTGACAGGCGAGGTCGAGAACTTCGCCTAAGTTGGCGGGTAAATTAGGAATACTGGGAATATCGAATTCAAATTTATTGCTCTGGTAGCGATAGTATTGCATCGGCGCTTTACCCGTGAGCAGAAAAATTATGGTGGTACCCACGCCATATATATCTGACTGAGGACATGGTTTACCGCGATATTGTTCTGGGGCACTGTATCCTTCAACGCCAATTCTCGTTTCTAGAGCCGTACCCAGCTCTTTTACAGCACCAAAATCTAGCAGCATCAGCCGACTATCGAGATTTCTCAACATCAAATTGGCGGGTTTAATATCTCGGTGAATCAAGGGTGGCTCTAGACTATGTAAATAGCTGAGAATATCGCAAATTTGAATCATCCAGCTAATTGTCCTTCTGGGGTCTGTTGCCCCTCTTTGATTGACAAACTGTTCTAAGTTGTGACCGTGAATTAACTCCATCACAATATATTTGCGATTGTTGGCAACAAAAAAATCGTAATATTTCGGGATACCGGGGTGGTCTAAAGATTTTAAAATGCGTGCTTCGCGCTCGAACAGTTCTCTGGCTTTAGCAATTCGTGCCATATCTGCGTTCATCTCTTTGAGAACCAATAGCATTGGCGCATTTTGCACGGTACGGTTGCGATCCCAGGCGAGGTAGGTAGTTCCCATCCCGCCACGCCCCAAAGTCCGCAGAATTTGATAGGAACCGACAAAGTGTTCTTCTTCGACAATTGGTTGTCCGCAGTGACGGCAGAAAATACTACCGTCTGGGTTATCTTGATGCAAACATACTTCTGGAGTCGGCAGAATATTGGTCGGTTCTGGTTCGGGCTGGTTGATGACTAAATGAGACTCCAGCTCAAATTTGAACACAGGTCCGTTTTCGGCTAGTCGAATCAGATCGTCGTGTTGGACTACTGCCTCGGTCACGAAACTATTGTTTAATAGTGTGCCATTGGTGCCCCGGCTAATTAGCTGCCATTTTTCTTGCTGGGGATCGATGAGAGTTAGCTCGAGATGCTGGCGCGACACCTGAAAATAGCCATGCAGCACAATGTCGTTGTTTTGAGCCCGACCAATTTGAATCACCGATTGCTCGGGAAACTCCCATTGCTGTAGCGGCTGATTTGTTTGCGGCTCCAATAGCGTAAAAATAACCATATTGGAAAATCTATCAGTTAAATAACCATAAATAAACAAGTAATCTTAGCAGATCGTAACTTTTAAAAGTCGGGCTTTAATTTAACTCTTAGTAGCACTGCTGTAATGTTGTCATGACCGTTGTGCTGGTTGGCTAAATTGACTAACTCAAATAAACCTTTTTGGAGATTAGCATCGGAACTGAGCAGCGGTTTTAGGTGTTCGCTATAGTTTTCCTCGATAAAATCGTTATCGGAAAAGCCGTCGGAGCATAGCAGAATGAGGCAGTCTTCGTTAATTTCCAAAAACTGAACGTCGGGTCGCACGCAGCTATTGTCTCGCGGTCCTAGTGCCTGGGTTAGCTGATAGGCGTCTGGTCTGCCGTAGGCGATATCCGGTTCCACACCACGATTGATTTCTCGCTGACCGACTTCATGGTCTAAGGTGAGCTGTTCCAATCCTTGTTTATGACTGAAGCGATAGATGCGACTATCCCCGACATGGGCGATCGCCATTTGTGTATCCCGAACCAGAGCCATAACTAAAGTTGTTCCCATTCTGCCATTGCCAGAACGAGCATTATCGATATTGATTTGATACAGAGTTTCGTTGGCTTGTAGAACTGCCGCCTCAATGGTTTGGCGATCGGGAAATTCTTCTTGCCAATGAGTTTGAAAATATTTTTGGAGGCTTTCTACTGCCATGGCGCTAGCCACTTCCCCCGCCGCATGGCCTCCCATACCGTCACAAACGATATATAGTCCGTGAACGCTCAAGTTGTTTTCAGTATTGTTTTCAGTCTTTTCATAAGCCGTTTGAACGCCAAAAAAGTCTTCATTGTGATCTCTTTGGGCGCCAATGTCGGTGCAGCAAGCATCTTTTAAATCCCTCAGCTGCATGGGAATCATAGCTGTTGCCTGTTCTTCAAATTCGCTCGAATACATCATGTCTTCGTCATCAATTTCATCGAAGAAAACTTCGGGCTCGGCCGAGATCGCCTCGAATTCTGATGGAGCTGTGGATTCAGGAGAATTTACTTTGACAAGAGGCACTCGATCTTGATGTGGCATGGTGCTTTCTGATTGAATTATGAAAGACGACTCTGGGTTGTGGGCTGCTGAATTAAAAGAGTCTAGGGGCAAAATCGTATCGCCCTCAACGGCGGTAATTTCTGCTTCATCTAAACCGAGATTGTGTAACTCTAGCCTTAACTGTTCGATTTCTACAATCTCACCCGATATCATTTGGTCGAGGAGCAGATTTAAATTGCTAATTTGTTCTAAATGAGATTCGGCTAAGCAAAACTGCCAGGTTTGAGCTAGATCTCGCAAGGTGGGCTTGTAATCTGCATCCATGTATAGCTGTCGCAGACAGAAGGCTTCATCTTCGTCGAGCAGTAGATTTTCCCGCACCAGCAAACTCTGAGCGCAGCCAATACGCTGCAACGGTTCCCATAGTTTTGCCATCTCGTCGAGAAACCAAATAATTTGAGATAGAGGTAACTGTCGCTGAGACCAGACTTCTGTAACTAATTGCCAATCAGAACGATCTGGCAGTAATACGACTCCGCGATCGCTCTGCTGCCAGGCATCGTAAATTTTGGGGACGGTGGGGGTATATCTTTCTAAGATTAAATAGGGTAAAGCGTGGGTTGGCAGTCCGATCAGATTCCAATATTCAGTTACCGCCAAATAAGAGTCGTTGAGATCTTGACTCAACTCGGCAAATAAATCCATCTGCTGTTTTTGTAGAGTAGCTAAATGGGATTTTTGCAGGGGATAGAGATCGATTACTTGTCCCTGAAGAAAGCTGTCCCTAGAAACTCCCTCAAGTTGCGGGGAGGGCTGGTAACTGGGCTCTTGTTTCATCGCGTAACGGTTCTGAGCCGCTTCTCCGCTGGCTGTTTGGAGCTGGAGACTAGGAGAGGTTTGCAGATTATTGGGGGCAAATAAATCTGCTAGGCTAGCAATCTCTAGTTCTGGCGACTCGCCGGTAATACTGCCGATAGAAGCCAGTTCGGGAGACGTGCCCAAAGACGTGGTAGTTTTAGTTTGAGAAATTATTGCCCACAACACAGTATGATTGGCAGCACCACAATTATCGCAAACTTTTGCTTCAATGGGGATTTCTAACCCGCACTGACAGCAAATT
>JBCBIN010000340.1:0-4520 GCA_038524555.1 Cyanobacteria bacterium J06623_7
GTTTCCTTGAGGCTTATAGCTTAAGGCTTATAGCTTAAAAACAAACTACTCTGATTTTTAATCCACACTAGACGTATATGAGATTTAATTGTGTGGTCTACTCCTGTGTGACTGAAAGGAATCCTTGAGGGAAAAGCGAAGTAATGTTCAATGCTTAAAGTATTTCTATTGATTCAACGATCTGTTCTACCTGAGGTAAAAAGCGTTTAAATTTATCGGGTTCGGCAGTATAAATAATCGTGTAAACCTGTTTGTAGTTTACTGTCCAAACTTCCTGACGCTTAACTGGAATGCCTTTATCTAACCCCTCATAAATGACAAATTTGCCGTCGCTACTGTCCAGTACCGTTGGTTTGGGAGGAGAAATCATGGTGTTATTGAGGCTATTGATTTGAATTAAAGCTTGATTAGTATATTCCGAGAGGGAAATAGGTCGCGATGATTCTTCGACGATAACGGCAATTCTTTCCTGAAAACGATCGCCAGTACTTTCTTTGGGTGAAGTCAAAATTACGCTGGTGTTAGAGAAGCCATCTCGCTCTTGTTTACTCCAGTCTGCTGGATATTTTAATCTGACATATTCATTGTCATAAGTATTTAGTTCTGGCATTTGTAGCTGTTTTAACTGCCACCAAGCAACGAGAGAAATACTGATCGCACTAAGTCCAGCGATTATTTTACTGAAATTTTGCTTAATTGAGTTTTGTTTGCTACATGAGCCAGATTTTTCTAGTGATATTGGTCGCGATTTCTGGGCTACAGCAGTTACGCCTAAAGGTTGGTTGGTTTTGGTTACATCAGCAGTCGATGAGCTTAACTGTTCTAAATCGGCAATGATTGTCGCCGCATCGGCATAGCGATCGCACCAGTCAATTTCTACCATCTGCTCGATGATTTCTAACAGACGAGCATCATACTGACCATCAAGGCGATCGCGCCACTGTAACCGAGCATGATTATCTCTGACTAAATTAGCCGGGCTCGTTCCGGTCATTGCTTCTATGGCGACTATGCCTAAAGCATAAATATCACTGCTAAACTTTGGCTCAAAATTAGACCGTTCTGGAGCAGTATATTCTGGAGGAGAATAGATGATTTGCTGTTTAAATTCCCCAGATTTATCTATGTTGGGGGGCGCGATACTTTCTGGCAACGCTATAAAATTCTGTAAAAATATTCTTAGATCGAACTGATTTCTAATTAAGCTATTGGGCTGAATATCGCCGTGTATAGCGCCGGAATTATGCACAAACTCCAATGCTCTCAAAACATCAGTTAACAGCTTGATAATTTGTGATCGCGGGAACAACTTAACTTCTGATAGTTCCTCACGTAGGTTTTGCCCTTCAATAAATTCTTGAACTATAAAAAAGTGATTATCGAGGACAAAAAAGTCATGAAGTCGAGGAATTTGGGGATGATTGCCTAACTGTTGGAGCTTTTCAGCTTCTTGCGTAAATAAGCTCGTGGCAGCGGCTAGCTGAGCTTCATGCTCGTAGCAGGGGTAATAATGTCGCACAATATATTTGCCACCAATAGCACTAAAGGTGTCTCGGGCTAAATAGATGGCGCTCAAGTCATCACGGCTCAATCGCTTGACTAGAGAATAATGCTGTCTAATTGTCTTGCCAACAAGATTTTCTGGCATTGCAGCGACTATAAAATAATACATTCTTCGCTGTAGGTCATTGTAGTGTATCGTTGAAAAAATCGACTTTGGCGATCGCTAGCTATCTTGACTGTAAGTATTTTAACTGCCAAATAATTCCAGTCCGGACAATCCGAGTAAGACAGTCCTCTCGCCCCATTCTTGCTCGACGTAGGAGTTTGAGTCACAATAAACTGATGTGCCAGACTAAATTAAATGACTATAAATACTGATATTGACTATCAAGCGATCGCCAGCCAACTGGAGGGAATCGAAACAACCAGCGATCAAGATCGGCTAACTAAATTATCTTTAGACTACTATCACTTCAGCCCCATACTTAAAGCGCAGCTAGAGGATAAACGCGGTGAGTTAGCGGTCTTTCCTACCACTGAAGCAGAAGTATTGCAGGTTGCCCAAGTCTGTGTTTCGCAAAAAATTCCCCTGACTGTTAGAGGTGCAGGAACGGGAAATTATGGTCAATGTATCCCCCTACAGGGAGGCATCATTCTCGATACCAGCAAAATGAACCAGATAGTTAACCTTCAGCCGGGAATCGCTCGGGTACAGCCGGGAGTGAAGATGGCGGCTTTCGACAGACAGGCAAGAGATATTGGTTGGGAACTGCGCATGGCTCCTTCTACCTATCGCACTGCCAGCATTGGTGGCTTTATCGGTGGTGGAAGCGTCGGCATGGGTTCGGTTAATTACGGACAAATTAGCGATCGCGGTAATCTCCGGCGAGTACGTTTAGTCACGATGGAAGAAACACCCCGAGTCATAGAACTTCAGGGAGATGAAGTCAGTAAAGTGCTTCATGCTTACGGTACCACGGGCATAATTACCGAATTAGAAATACCCCTCGCTCCTGCTTATCCCTGGCAAGAAGCGATCGTCGTGTTTGATGAGTTTATGACGGCGGCACAATTTGGGCAAGCTTTAAGCGACAGCAACGGTATAGTTAAAAAGTTGGTTAGTGTCCACGCTGCACCCATTACTAGTTACTTTACTCCCTTACAAAGCTATCTGCCGGAGGGTAAACACGCCGCCCTATTGATGGTTTCGGCATACGATTTTGCCCCTTTTCAAGACTTAGTTAGCGAATATGGAGGAGAAATAACCTACAGTAGTCCCGCTCAAGCAGTTAAAGGTAACAGCCTCTTAGAATTTACCTGGAATCATACTACTCTCCATGCCCGTAGCGTAGATCCCAACCTGACTTATCTGCAAACCTTTTATTTCACCTTAGAAAGGCTGGAAAAACTCTATCACACCGCCGGAGATGAGATTATGATTCATCTAGAATTTTTGCGTGCGGGAAATAAAGCCGTTCCCGCAGGACTACAGCTAATTCGTTACACCACTGAAGCCAGATTAAACGAAATTATTCGCCATCATGAAGCAGAGGGCGCGTTTATCGCTAATCCTCACGTCTATACCATTGAAGATGGAGGCAATAAACAAATCGATCCAGAAAAAGTAGCCTTCAAACAGCAGGTAGACCCCTTCGGATTATTAAACCCAGGTAAAATGCGCGGATACGAGTAACTACCTATTGCTAGTAACTGATTATTAGCGATCGCTCTATCACCTGTTGACTGAAAAGAGTCGGTAATCACTAGCTCTAGGGAGCTTACTACTAACATCAGTTTTACTTTAAAATAGGAAAGTTATGATAACTGTAATAGACCAAAATTAATTTATCGCGGAGTTTTTTAAATTTATGGTTCAACTAATAGTTAGTAGTCTGGTGAGCTTCCTCCAAATTTATTGGATTTTGCTAATCGTAAGAATTTTACTCTCTTGGTTCCAAACAGCAGAGTGGGCGGGACAAATTATTTCTTTCCTCGCCCCCATTACCGATCCCTATCTCAATATATTCCGCTCGATTATCCCGCCTCTGGGTGGAATTGACTTATCGGCAATTTTGGCGCTGTTCTTACTGCAATTTGTCCAGAGTTCCCTAGCTTCGTTCTCTGCTGCTACCCTAGCTAGTGGATTCTAAGGTTAATTTTCGTATTCAAAATCGTCATAATAGTAAGGACGAACTCTTCCTGCAAACCCCGAAGCTTTGAAGTTTTTTAATTTTAATGGCGTTGGTTGATTTGCAGGGATACTAACTCTTATTTCAAAATCGCTAGTCCCTGGCGGCACCTCTTCAATTGTGCCAATTCGCCCCCGGTTTTCAAAAGTGTCATTGTCGTTAGCGTCATAAATACGACCAAAAACATCGGCATCCACCACGGTTTTGCCAGAAATATTTTTTGCCTTGCCTTTAATGCTGTAGCAGTTTGCTGCCCCCAAATTTCCGCTACTAACACTACCTGCTGCCTCATCAGCCTCGCTTCCCTGACAGAGTTCATAGGAAAGGTTTGATAGCTTAATTGAGGTCATAGCCGCTGCACTAGGAGCTATAAGCCAGCTACTAAGCCAAAATATCCCAGTAGCTAAAAATACTGCTATAAATCGAAGTTTCATAAATAAAATCAGTTTTTGACACTTATTCTATTATTGCAGCTTAAGTTAGATTGGAGATTAATCATCCAATGCAAGACAAGAGTTTATGTGGCAGATTGGCTCGCTTCTAGACACCAGGTAATTGTATGAAGAACAACCTCTCAAACACCACCTTGTGCCGATCGCAAATAGTAGAATCTTCTGAAAAGCTACCTACAGAGGTCGAATAATTCCAGCAGCGATCGCATTTTTCTTAGATAATCAATTAATTGATTCATAGGATTCATAGATCGTCATATTCTATTTCTCCTGCTTCATTAACCCAAGTCGAAATAAAGCCTTCCGTCCAATGATCTTGGTCTAATTCATAGCAATTAATCTGAAAGCCTTCAACATATTTTCTGAACCCTGGTTG
>JBCBIN010000341.1:0-4493 GCA_038524555.1 Cyanobacteria bacterium J06623_7
CTTGTACTTTAAATAAGTACTGACTGGTGTTTATTCCTATGGTATGGCGTTAGGAAAAGTTGATGTTGCGGTAGGAACAGATTTATCTGAGCTTTACTGTCAGCCAGAAGCTAAGTCCACCGCTAGGGGCGTACAGTTTATTAAATGGACTAGTATCGAACTGCTACACAACGTGCGAAATAATCTAACAGCAAGCGATCGCCGGCCCAAAATTACCTATCGCGCCAAAGTTAAGCTACACGGTACAAATGCTGCGGTGCAGGTTACTACTGCGGGAGAGGTGGCGGCTCAGAAGCGGACGGGCGTGTTGTGGGTTTTTGACCCATTGAACGACCCGTTCAAGAAGAGAAGTCAAGTTATTACGCCGCAAAATGACAATGCTGGTTTTGCCGACTGGGTAAGTCATAATCTAGATTATTTTGGTCAACTGAAGGGCGATCGCAACTTAACTATCTTTGGGGAGTGGTGCGGTAGCAATATTCAAAAAGGAGTAGCTATTGCTCAGATTGAACGAAAAGTCTTGGCTGTCTTTGCCGTACAGTATGGTGGTGTAGATAGACAGATTACCAAATTAGAAATACGTCCAGAAAAGATTAGAGAGATATTACCCCAACATGCGGATATTTTTGTTTTACCTTATTACGGCGAACCGGTAACTCTCGATTTTGGCGACAAAGAGGCTCTACAGAGGGCTACAGAGCAAATTAACTCTATAGTTGCATCAGTAGAAGCAGTCGATCCTTGGGTCAAAGAGAATTTTGCAGTTGAGGGAACTGGCGAGGGTTTGGTTATGTATCCTGAAACCGATAAAGTTGTGTTGCGCCAAGCTTATACCGAACTAATCTTTAAAGCGAAGGGGGAAAAACACAGAGTCGTCAAAAATAAGCAGGCGGTACAAATCGATCCGGAAGTAGCCGAGAGTATTGAGGAGTTTGTCAATTTATTTGTTACTAAAGCCAGGTTAGAACAGGCTCTAACGGAAGGCTGTAACGGTGTATTGGATATGCGCCAGATGGGTCAGTTTCTTAAATGGATTTCTCTCGATATTCAGCAAGAAAGTATCGCTGAATTGGCTGCTGCGAATCTAACCTGGAAACAGGTGAATAAATCCCTCTCTACTGCCGCTCGTCAATGGTACGAACAGCAGGTAAAGCAGTAAGTTTCAATGTTAACTTTTTACCCAGCTAATCAGCTTTATTTTTTTCTCCTTTGCCCCATAGTTTTTGCAGCATAGATTTAAGATTGGGGAGGATGCCGGGCTTATTTCTCTTCTTCGGAGTAGATTTACCTTCTTCTATGTCTATGTCCGAATCTTGGACTACTGATACTGATGAATCAGCTATATTCTCTAATTCATTTTGAGGCTGTAAAGCTTTAAAAACCGTCGCGCTAGTCTGTTCTGGGTGCATACAGTAGCGACTCATCCAGATAGCAAACTGACGTTTTTGGTCGGAATCTAACATGATAATTGCTGTCCACCAGGACTGTATTTCGCGGTCGAAACCATCTAAATCCGGCATAATTGATTGGTCAAAATACTGCTCTAAAATGGGCAGTTGAGATCGCTGAATTGATTGTCCGAACAGGTGAAAAATATCGATTAACTGGGCAATGTTTTGCTTGGGCGGAGAGAGTACGGCATAGAGTAGACGCTGATTGCGAATAAAGCAATATTGATTGAGGTCTAGTTTCCAAATCGCATCATCAATCGACCTAATAGTAGAAGAATCTAGCTCAACATTGCGATCGTCTGCGGTGGTGGGGAGTTCTTCAAAATCGTCTAAAGGGTCGGCAAAAGATTCTGGTATATCTAGCTCGCGTTCAATTCGCTCGACAATTGAGTTGGTGGCTTCAACTGCATCGGTTATCGCTTCCATCATCTGAGATATTTGGGTAGAATTTAAAGCGATCGCGGCAGTGTCTGGTACAGACTGCCAGTCTGGTTCGATTTCGCCCAATACTCGGCTATATAAAGCAATTTCTTGAAAATTAGGCTGAATATTATGAACTGCGGTCTGAATTTTAGACTCTAGCTGCTGATAATCGAGCTTTGCTTGCGCCGGTCGATTTATATAGACGTACAATACACAATCCTGAATAATTATCTGGAAACGTAGAGTTTTGTCCGCACAGGCACTAGCAATCTCCTTAAGAATCTGTTCTTCAGTCATACTTTGAGCGAATAAATCTTAGACTTAGTTTGCCCAAAACCGAGGCTTAAATAGTCTTCAAGGGCATGATTTTTCTGAGTGGTGGGAAATAATAAGAAGGAGAACAAAGAGCCTATAATACATAATCGATCGCCTATCAACTCTTGCTATGACAGTCACTGACGCAATCAAGGAACAAGCTGCTCGACTTAAAGAACAGTTACAAAAAGCCGGCTACGCCTATTACGTTATGGACGAGCCAATTATGGAAGATGCAGTATACGACCGACTATATCGCCAGCTACAGGACTTGGAAGCAGAATATCCCGAATTAGTTACCCTAGATAGTCCTACCCAGCGAGTTGGCGATCGACCAGCTGCCCGTTTTACTTCCGTCAAGCACAACATTCCGCTGTATAGTTTGGAAAATGCTTTTAATGAGGCAGAGCTAGCTAAATGGGAAACTCGCTGGCAAAAACAGCTCGAACCAGTACCGGAATTTGCCTATGTCTGTGAACTAAAAATCGATGGTAGTGCGATCGCTCTGACTTACGAAAACGGTATTTTAGTGCGTGGTGCCACCCGGGGCGATGGGGTGACGGGGGAAGAAATTACGCAAAATGTCAAAACTATCCGCACTATCCCCCTTAAGCTGAAACTAGACCATCCTCCAGCTCGGATCGAGGTTAGAGGGGAAGCATTTTTACCCTTAGATGTTTTTACCGAGATTAACCAGGCAAGAAGCAAACAAGGAGAGGCAAACTTTGCCAATCCCCGCAATGCCGCTGCGGGAACTTTACGTCAGCTAGATTCTAAAATTGTCGCCCAACGCCAGCTCAACTTCTTCGCCTATACTCTTCATGGTAAGGGTCTAGAAATAACTTCTCAGTGGTCTTCTCTCGAAATACTACGGCAAATGGGCTTTTTGGTTAACCCCAACCGTCAACTTTGTCCCTCTCTCGCCGAGGTAACGGCTTACTTTCAGAATTGGGATACGGGACGCAAAACTCTTCCCTATATGACTGATGGAGTAGTCGTTAAACTGAATGATTATCAGCAGCAGCAGCAGCTCGGCTTTACCCAAAAATTTCCTCGTTGGGCGATCGCGCTTAAATATCCGGCAGAAGAAACTCCCACTGTAGTAAAAGACATCATCGTTAATGTCGGACGCACCGGAGCCGTTACCCCCATGGCTGTGATGGAACCCGTACAGTTGGCGGGGACGACGGTACAGCGAGCTACTTTACACAATAGCGATCGCGTAGCTGAGTTAGATATTCGTATTGGTGATACGGTAGTTATCCGCAAAGCTGGCGAGATTATTCCCGAAGTCCTGAGGGTGTTACCCGAGCTACGTCCGGCAAATACTGTTCCCTATCGTCTGCCCTCTGAATGCCCGGAATGCGGTTCGACCTTGGTTCGCCCGGAAGCCGAAGCCGTTACCCGCTGTATCAATCAATCTTGTCCGGCTATTTTACGGGGTAGTATGATCCACTGGGCATCTCGTAACGCTCTAGATATTCGAGGTTTGGGAGAGCGCATCACAATATTACTTATTGCCAATAAGCTAGTTACTTCTGTTGCCGATTTGTATACTCTTACCGTCGAACAAATTGCTAGCTTAGAGCGTATGGGAGTTAAATCGGCACAAAATCTGGTTCGGGCGATCGAGGAATCAAAATCTCAAACTTTCGATCGATTGCTTTATGGCTTGGGTATTCGCTATGTTGGCAGCGTTAACGCCAAGATTCTTACAGACAACTTTCAAAGTATCGAAGAGTTGTCTCAGGCCAAGTTTGAGGCGATCGAAGCAGTTCATGGAATTGGGGCAGAAATTGCTCAATCTGTATATGAATGGCTCAGAATATCTGATAATCAAATTTTAATTAAACAACTACAGGCAGTGGGTTTAGCTTTTCAGACAATAGCTTCAGATACATCAAGTAAGAAAGGGCAAATTTTTGCCGGCAAAACCTTTGTGATTACCGGGACTCTCCCCAGCTTAAAACGCGATGAGGCAAAGAGTTTAATTGAAAAGGCTGGTGGTAAAGTTACTGGTTCAATTAGTAAAAAAACTGACTATTTATTACTAGGAGAAAACGCTGGCTCAAAATTGGCTAAAGCTGAAAAATTGAGTGTAACCAAACTAAGTGAAGCCGAATTATTAGCGCAACTAGTTAATAACTGAATTGGCGATCGCCGGGCTAAGGTAATTTATTGTTTGATGATTTTTCAAGTAATCCAAACTACATTTTCGGCAAGGGGATTACGACGGCTAGTCGTCGTAGGATTGTCGCTATAGCCTAAGTATAAATATCCCAGACAGCGGTCTTTTTCTCCCAA
>JBCBIN010000342.1:0-4480 GCA_038524555.1 Cyanobacteria bacterium J06623_7
ATTTATTCCAGAGTTATTTGCTTAAGATAATGTACCCCAAAATAATCAGCGCCAAAAACAAAAGAATATTGCATAGGGTTAAAATCGTGATCGCCGAATTGGTTTGTTGCTTGAGCTTAGTTAACTGAAAGCGTAGGCGCTCGAATTGAAACTGTAGCTCAGCATCTCGTTCTCGTCTTAGAGACATTTCTTGCTTGACAATGGACTCAACGGTGGCATTAAGAGTTTGGGGTGTCATTTGTCCCAGACGATCTATCTTTTGTTCTACCTGGGCTAAAACTGTATCTACCATTTTCAGTTTTTGACTTAGCTCCAGTTCTCGCTCGATCTGGGGGTGAATTATTGTGCTTAGATCGAAATGCTTATTGACTAATTCTAGAGCAAGCTGAAAATAGCCTTTATGAACGTAGCGAATTGCGTCGGTTAAACCTTGTGCCGTGGTATTTTTGAGCCAATAGCCTTTTGCTCCCAGTTTAAAGGCACGAGCTATGTCCTGCTGGCGATCGTGAATACTCAAAATGAGGACTTTAGTGGCGGCATATTTTTGCGCGATAGTTTTAGTGGCGGTTAAGCCATCCATAATCGGCATTTCAATATCCATTAATACTACGTCTGGTTTTAATTGTGATACCTTTTCGATCGCAACTCGCCCGTTTTCTGCAAAGCCGACAATATTGAGGTCGGATTCCGACTCTAGATATCTCTCTAGGGTTTGACGGACAAAGTTTTGGTCATCAGCAATTAGAACATCGATCGTAGACATATTTTTTCAGATTTAATGAGGGACGTTAGGTGGATTTTTTAACTTAGTGCCAACCTCTTCCCTTTTTTCTTTTCTTGAGCGTCAGGATGACAGTACTTTAGCGAACTGATCAACGCTATATTTTTTGTACAATAGCCTAAATTAGGTGTTTTTCCAAATGTACCGGTACCAATCGAGCTGTAGCTGTTTGGATTGACAAATCTATAGGCGGTAATTATGGGCAAAAATGGCGGCTTGGGTGCGATCGCGTAGATTGAGCTTACTGAGGATATTCGTCACGTGGTTTTTCACTGTCTTTTCGGAAATGTATAGAGTGTGGGCAATTTCTCGATTATTAGCCCCCGTGGCGATTAAATTTAAGACCTCGGTTTCTCTGGGGGAAAGCTGCTGTAGTTCTGGAGGTAGGGGTATTGCTTGCTGCTGTGATTGATAATTGAGTACCTTAGCAAATAAACCCGGGCCAAGATGAGTATGACCTCGATAAATCGCACGAATCGCCAGAGCTAGGTCTTCAGGAGGGCTATCCTTTAGCAAATATCCTTTAGCGCCATAGCCCATCGCCAGAGATACGTATTCGTCGTCATCAAAGGTGGTCAAAATTAAAATCCGTAGCTGAGGGAAATCTTGCACGAGCTGTTTGGTCGCCGCGACTCCATCCATCACCGGCATCCTAATATCGAGCAAAAGAATTTCTGGTGCTTGGGCAGTATGTTCTAAGGTTGTAATTAGTCCGATCGCTTCTCGACCATTGGCGGCTTCCCCCACAACCGTTAAATCTGGCTGGATTTCCAGTAGGCTTTTAAGTCCGTGTCTAATAATTGTCTGGTCATCGACGATCGCCAGCTTAATTTGCTTCACTGCTCGATATCCTCCAGAGAAAAGGCATGACCATGGGGAAGATGTACGGAGATTGTGCAGCCGCGACCAATCTGACTGGAGATTGCGAGGTAGCCATTGAGAGCGATCGCTCTTTCTCTCATGCCCTGTATTCCCATTCCCGTAATATTTTGGGCTGGGTCAAAACCCCTACCGTTATCTGTAACTATGACCCGCAGATACTCTGTCGTCGCCTGTAGTTCGACCCTGACTTGAGTTGCCTCACTGTGTTTGGCAATGTTGGTTAGAGCCTCCTGAACGATGCGATAAGCCGTGGTTTTAACTTCTTTTGCTATGGGTGATGTCATCTCTATCCCGTGATAGTGGGGGATAACTCCCGTCCGGTGGGAAAACTCCTGAAATAGGGTTGCGATCGCGCTATGGAGATTTTGGTTTTGGAGAGGATCGCTCCGCAGTGAGGCTACAGAATAGCGAATTTCCTTCAGAGCAGTGGCGACTAAAGTTTTTGCTTCTTGCAGAAAGCCATAAGCCTTATCTGGTTCGGACTGCCAAAAGGCGATCGCATTATTGAGCTGGATACTTTGAGCCGTGAGAGCATGACCCAAGGAATCATGAATTTCCCGGGCGATACGGTTCCGCTCGTTGACGGTAGCCCGATCTTCGGCTTTGAGAGCATATTCCCTTAGCTGCTGTCGGGCTTGAGCTAGCTGTTGCTGACTATTATGCTCTTTTAAAACTACGTTAACAATTAACCAAATGAGAATAATACACAGAGCCGACTCCATTGAGTATCTAAGCAGCAAAGTCACAATTATCCAGCGATGTTGCACCAGATCGATTCCCTGATAGCGTAAAACTTTTTCGTCAATATTGGTAAATTGTGCCTGAAATTCGCTATAAGTGCTGAGGGAAGATGTAGCCATGCAGATAGCCGCTAAAAATAGAGCTAAATTGGCAAAACGAGATTGTCTTGGCTGAAAAATAATGCCGTTACGGAGGGCAATTATCAGTAAGAGAAACAACGATAGATCTTGTTTGTATCCCAAGATATTTGGTAGCCAAAGCATAACTATTTCTGAACCAAGATAAATCCAAGCTGCCGAACTATCTCTATCAGGCAAATTTAGACCCATCAAACCAATCACTAACATCGATCCGAGAGTCAAGCAAAAAGCTAACATAATTGCCCGCTCGGGGTCTTCATAGCCAGCAAATAAATATTCGCCGGGCAGATCGGAAAATATTGCTCCCCCCAACAAAATCCACTCCAGCCAGAGAAACAAGCCAAAGGGATAAGTTTTGAGCTGTCTGAGACGATTCATTGGTGCGATCTAGGCCATAGCTACTGATGTCTTACTATAAGTTGCTTTGCTCTGTTTGTAGTAGAGCCTCTGGTCACAAACTCAATTAAAAATGATAGTTCTTAAGTCCCAAAGACAATCGCAACCTCAGTCATAACTCCTACAGGACTCTTGCCTCATGCATTTTCCGGCGGCTGAATTTTATGATAGCGAGCGACAACCAATAATCCTAGCGATTTGGCTAGAAGAAGATGAAATATCAACTATTATTTTTGAGCTTATTAACTACCGCTTTAAGCGCTAGCCTCTTTGGAGATCGCCCTACTGTCGCCGAACCCGCTCCTCTATTTCAACCCATAGTCCGAGAAATTCGAGATCGCCTACCCCAAAACTTTAAAATGCGTCTACCGGCTTCATTACCGGAGTTTACCGAGGAACTGCCCCTTTATGCCTTTATTCCCGCAGATGATGTTCAGGTGGTTGGCATCGGCGATAAAGATATTTTTTCGGTGCTGGTAGCAGATGAACCAGGATGTGCCAGCAAATCTGACCCTGGAGAATGTCTGGTAGGGGTAATTAGCGTGACCGAAGCCCTAAGTGAATCACCCCTACAGCCAGATGACTTACCGGGGGAACGAGATAATCTGACCGCAGTAACTCTTGCCGAAGCCGCGACTGGTTTCTATTTCACCCAGGAAGATGAGATTCAGCTCATAGTTTGGGAACAGGATAATCTGGGCTATTTACTATTTTCAGAAAAATGTAGCGATGGCTGTCTGACCCAGGCGGAAATGATTGAAATCGCTACTTCTGCCGCTAACGAACCCGCAATTGTCAGTGCGGCAAATGATTAACGGCTATGAAAAATTATCAGCAATGGTGTATGGCTGCTGGAGTGGCATTACTGCTCGACAGCCTGCCCTTTTCTTATTTGTTGGCAGCGGAAGTCGATCTCGGTCTCTTATGTCCCAAATTCCCCCTCAATTCCCGCTGTCAAGATTATCAGTGCGATTTAGAACCAGCCGAATTGGAAGTTACCCGGCACCAGCTCAATCGAGATGACTTTTGTACCGACTATTGGTTTAACTCCCGCTGTCAACAAGAGCCAGCCGAGACCATCGACTTTAATCTTGTCGATGAGGAATGGATTCGGATTGTCAAAACCGAAAACCGACTACAGTTTGTCCTCGCACAAAGACATGAAGATGCTTTCGTCTCACTGATAACGGAAGAAGGAGCTAGCTTTGTTCCTCTACCCGGCTTGCTCGATTTAGCGCCTTTTAGTCTCCTCGATCTGCTGCCCTTAGATCTCAACCGCTATCACTGGCAAGACTACGAAATAACTGAGGTTGTGTTTCAAGGTGATCGCTGTCAGGCTAGTTGTCGTGTTGTGGGCAAAAATGCCGTGGAACTACCAGAGCAAACCCACTTTTCTCAGGGTTGGTTTACGGTCAAATACCAACAGCAAGAGCTTCGGCGCAGCGTTACCTTCCGACTACCGCCAGATGTGGAAATCAGCCCCATCGAAACCATAACTATTGAAGTGCCTCAATAAATTGATCGGTACGGAAGAGCAACC
>JBCBIN010000343.1:0-4480 GCA_038524555.1 Cyanobacteria bacterium J06623_7
TTTTTGACTATCGTATTTTCGATAATGCTGCTGTCTTCTGGAAAGTTATTTTTAGAAAATACATTATCAACTACAATCGTATCTTTGTATGATTTTTGGGTGGAAACTAAGGGCTTGAAAGGAACTTTATCATCACTACAGTAGTTTAAAAATTGACTGCTATCTGTACTGTAGGCAATGTAATTAAAGGCAATTTTAATATTATCGCCAATTCGTACAATATCTCCTGAGTTGAGACGATGTAGCGACTTCTTTTTGCCATTGATATAAATACCGTTGCGGCTTCTTTTCCGCTTTCCTTTGCCGTCGATAATCCAGTATGAATAGTCAATTTTACTCGGTCCCTCACTGTAACGCATCCAGGCAACCGTAGCATGATGGCGAGATGCCAAACCATCACTAATCACCAGATCGTTATGGGGATGGCGACCAATGGAAAAGACATTGACATTCAGCGAGACAGCTCTTCTCGATTCGGGAGACTCCACAATTAATACGTGTCTGCCTTTCGCCAGATCTGCTTTATTTAGTTTGACTAGAGTTAGCTTGGATTTCTTATCAGCCATGAGCGCGACTTAATATATTATGTATCAAATATCAGTTAGAAAATAGGGCGACGAAAAGCTGCTTTTATACCTAACAATCTTCGCTTCGCGCAATTGGACTAGCTAGCTCGATTGCGAACTAACATATCAGCCATAAAAATGATTATGGCTCAACAGTTAACTTTTACATTTTAATCTAAAAAAAACTAACAGCAATGGTACACAGTTAAATTTAACTAAGGCTTTTTTTTATTTGATTGTCATCAGTAAAAACATGCAAATATGCAGAAAGTAAAAAATAATTAGTTTGGTAATAATGACTCACAGCGAGCCGTAAATCCCGCATTCTGCAACGAGGCGATCGCATTAACTTCATTTTGTACCCAGTATTTCTGTCCGAAACGGATAAATTGCCGTTCTCTACCCCGACCAATCGCGGCAATTACCGGAATCTTAAACTTATCGGGTTCACAAGCAAGCTGAGTCAAAATTTGCTTGAGATAATTACTTTTAGTGCGATCTAATGCTTGTTCGGGGGTAATTTCTAGCATCAGCATTTTTACCTGTTCTACCGCCGCCGCATCATCGATAATTAACTGATATTTATCGTTACGTTTTTGTGCTTTGCCCCAGACAATTAACTGTTTTCCTTCCACTAATAAAGGTTCTAAGTCGGGATAGGTACTGGGAAAAATAGTCCCCTCGGCTTCTCCGGTAATATCTTCCATCTGCACAAACGCCATCGGATCGCCTTTTTTGGTAATAATTTTGCGGACGGAGTTGAGCATTACCACCGCACTCACTTTTTGTTTCGCTTTTTGGTCGGATAGGAGGTTGAGGCTAATAGGAGAAAGAATTTGTGCCGCCTTGTTGACCGCTTTAAGGGGGTGATCGCTAATATAAAAGCCAATATACTCTTTTTCTAAGTGCAGCTTTTCTTGTAGGGGATAGTCTTCGACAGGAGTAGTACTGGGGGCCTGTTCAAACACATCCTGCTGTTTATCTTCGGCAGCCATGCCGTTCATCATGTCAAAAATGTTGAGCTGACCGCTGGCTTTTTCCTTACTGCGCTGGTTGGCCCAAGAAATTACCACGTCGATATCATTAATTAACTGGCGACGATTGGGCTGAATTAGATCGAAAGCGCCACAATATATTAAGGTTTCTAGGGCGCGACGATTAACAGTACGTAGTTCGACTCGCTCGCAAAAATCCGCCAGAGACTTAAATTCACCATTGGTTTCCCGGGCAACCAAAATATTTTCGATCGCCCCCTGACCCAAATTTTTGACTGCCGATAAGCCAAACAAAATGTGATTGTCGTCTAAAGGTAAAAAGTCTTCTACAGAACGATTTAGATCGGGAGGGAGAATTGTAATTCCCATTTTTTGCGCATTTTCCCGATAGCGATCGACTTTATCCTGAATGCCGCTGCTGGCGGTCAACAGTGCCGACATATATTCGACGGGATAATTCGCCTTTAGATACGCTGTCTGATAGGTGACGTAGGCATAAGCAGTGGAGTGAGACTTATTAAAGCAGTTAGAAGCGATCGCGCCATTAGCGAGTAAAAAATTATGATCCCGCTCTAGCCCAATATCGTAGACGGGTTGGATTCCCAGGGAGCGACGACTGATAATTTTGACCATGACTGAGACTGAATAATTAGCAAGTGAGAAGTTATTAAAGTTGTGCCAAAAGTTAACAACTCAAGATAAGTTACAAGTTGTGACTCTCGGCTATGGGATTGATTCACCCGGGGCGTAAAATCGTTAAAATTACATTAGCAAATCGACACTTCTAGCAATTTCGAGGCTACGTCTATCGATACTATATACGGTAAATATAAGGGATTAAAATCAAGTCAGCTCAAGCAGCTCAAAAAACTTTATCATCAGAAATTACCTGGAGATACTCTCGTCACGCCCGAGTTTGCTCAAAGGCTAGCGGCAATCAGCACCGACATCAACCAGCCTGTTTGTACCTACATCAATCGTCGCGGACAGGTAATTAGGGTGGGAGTGGGCAATGCCCTACAAACTCAAATCCCCCCTCTCGAACTACCCCGTTATGGTGCCAAAAGACTTTCGGGTATCCGCTGTATCTCAACTAAATTAAAGCCCGAACCCCCCAAAGAATCTAGCTTAACGGCAATGGTACGTCAGAGACTAGATGCCCTTGCTCTAATTACCTTAACTGGGACTGGTAAATTCAAGCGTGGTGGTGGGGCGACGGGTTACGTGCAGGATACCTATTTAGCCCACCTTCTACCTCAATCCGAAGTAGCTATGGAGCAACAGCAGTACTGGTCGGTATCTGAAGCTATGAATCTCGATGATTTGAGCGAGCAGGATTTTCTCGATCTGGTTGAAAGTTTAGAAGCAGAATTTGAACGGGAATATATTGCCCAGCAGGTAGACAGCGATCGCGACCTGGTGATTTTAGTCGGTTTGCGAGTGGATAAAACCTCAGAGCAAGAATTTGAAGACCGTCTTAATGAACTAATGGGCTTGGTCGATACCGCCGGGGGAGAAGTTGTGGCCACAATTAGACAAAAGCGATCGCGTCCCCACCCAAGAACCTTAATTGGTGAGGGAAAAGTACAGGATATTGCCCTGCGGGTGCAAACTTTAGGAGCAACCCTTGTCGCCTTTGATCGTTCCCTTTCTCCTGCCCAAATCCGCAACCTGGAGAGTCAGTTTGGCGTTCGTGTTGTCGATCGCACCGAAATTATCCTCGATATCTTTGCCCAGCGTGCCCAGTCCCGTGCGGGGAAACTTCAGGTAGAGTTAGCCCAGCTAGAATATATGTTGCCCCGTCTGGTAGGTAGAGGACAAGCCATGTCCCGACTCGGTGGCGGTATTGGTACGAGAGGTCCGGGAGAAACTAAGCTAGAAACCGAAAGAAGAAGTATTCAAAAGCGTATTGCCCGTTTACAAAGAGAAGTAACCGAACTTCAGGCACAACGCTCTCGGATGCGAAAACAGCGGCAAAAACAAGACGTTCCTAGTGTCGCGATCGTCGGCTATACCAATGCGGGCAAGTCAACCCTAATTAATGCCCTAACCAATTCCGAAGTCTACGTCGCCAACCAGCTATTTGCTACCCTCGACCCCACAACCCGCCGTCTGGCAATTCCTAACGCCGATACAGGAGAAATGCAAAACATGCTGCTGACCGATACGGTAGGGTTCATTCAACAGCTACCGCCACCCCTAGTAGATGCCTTCCGTGCCACTCTAGAAGAAGTAACCGAAGCCGATGCACTGCTGCACGTAGTTGATCTATCCCATCCCACCTGGAAAAGCCAAATTCATTCAGTGATGGAAATTCTGGGAGAAATGCCGATTGCTCCTGGCCCCATGCTATTAGTATTTAATAAGCTCGATAAGGTAGGTAGCGACACCCTCAAAGAAGCCAAAGAAGAATACCCTCTGGCACTGTTTATTTCCGCAGGCGATCGTCTTGGTTTAGAAACCTTGCGACAAAAGCTATCTCTGTTAGTAGATTTTGCTGGCGTAGGCGAATAGATTAGATTGGCAACGAGACAAATAATTTTCGTTTACGTTACTAAATAACCATATAGATTGAATCTATTTTTGTTTTCTTCTGTCTCCAGAATCTATTTGACCATAGTGAATTTATAATCTGGCGTTGCACAATGAATAGATGATCAAGGAAAAATGGGTATAGTCCAATGTTTAAGATAGTAAGATAAAAGCCGAACAGAAGCTTCGAGCATCTCAAGCGATTTTGAGTAACAGAATGTTTTACGGTGCAAACGCAGGGTAAGCGCAAGAAAAATAAAGCGGTAATATGCTAAGAGAATTAGCTCATAATCAGGATTTCCAATGTTTAAAGGTTTTGGTGAAGCATCTGTCTCCAGAAAGCAAAGTAGTCAATCCTCGGCACTCAAACCTGCTATTGATGGCGAA
>JBCBIN010000344.1:0-4465 GCA_038524555.1 Cyanobacteria bacterium J06623_7
TAATACAGTCCGCGACTATCTCAAAGAAATCGGTCGCACACCGCTATTAAAATCTGAAGAAGAGGTAAAATATGCCAACCAAATTCAGGCAATGTTGCCTCTATTGGAAAAAGAAAATCTAACGGCAGAAGAACAGCAGGTAATAAACATCGGTCAAAGAGCCAAGCAAAAAATGGTTGAGGCTAACTTACGCTTAGTGGTATCGATCGCCAAAAAATATCAGAATCGCGGTCTTTCCATGCTGGATCTAATTCAAGAGGGTAGTATTGGTTTGATGCGCGCCACTGAGAAGTTTGATGCCAGTAAGGGCTACAAGTTTTCTACCTATAGCTACTGGTGGATTAGACAGGCAATGACTAGAGCGATCGCCAATCATGCTCGAACAATTCGCTTGCCCATTCACATCACCCAAGATTTGAACAAAATTAAAAAGGCAACTCGCAAGCTTTCCCAGAAGCTGGGTCGTAAGCCGACAGACCGAGAAATTGCTGCCGAGCTTGATATAGAGTTAAAGAAACTCAGATCCTTGGCTCAATCAGCGCGAATCACCCGACCCAAAAGTCTTAATGTCACTATTGATGAGAATCAAACCGAGCTAGGACAAATCTTGGCAGACGATTCCGCCTCTCCCAGCGATTTTGTTGCCAGTCAAGAAACTCGCGCTCATATCCAAAACCTACTGCATACTCTCTCTCCTAAGCAACGAGATGTTATCACCCTGCGTTATGGTCTAAAAGATGGCAAGACTATGACTTACGAGCAAATTGGTAATGTTTGTGGTGTTAGTCGCGAACGAGTCAGACAAATCAAAAATAAAGCGATGAAACTGCTGAAGAAAAGAGCGATTGAATATTCTAGTTTAGCGGGATAAAATACAGGACAAATCTAACACAACTTGAGCTATGTCAAAAAGTAATGGTCGATCGAAATTTTTCTCTTGACGATAGCGATTCGATCGCAGTTAGATTAATTCAGGCAATACAGCAAGATAGCACCATTACTAGCTCTGATTTCCTGACCCAAGAGGCAATTAGAGATAACCTCCCTGCCCTGTGCCGCACAGTTGTCCGGGCGATCGCCGAACACAATGTTGATTTTATGGTGATCGCCGAGGTGGACGGAGAACAAAAACACGGTGTTAACCGTCTGGCACAAAACTTCACTCTCGAAGAAATAACCAGGGAGTTTTTTCTGCTCAAAAAAATTATCATCGAACGGCTTAAACCGCAATTGTTAGAAAGATCGGTCACAGAAGCAATTGATTCTATGGCTCTGGTAGATTTAATTATCAATCGGATCATGGACAACTGCTTTGAAAGCTATGCTGCCGCACGTCAGGTTCAGGTTGAAGCCCTGCATCAGCAAATATACTTTACCAATCAAGAAATCAGACGCTTGGTTGTCGATCACCAAGACAATCTGGAATATCTCGCCCACGAAATTAAAAACCCTCTTACCTCAATTATTGGTTATTCCGATCTCTACCTCCGACAGCAGAAAGAATACGCGGCGACTACCAATAATCTCAAGCACATCAAGCAAGTGCTGCAACAGGGACGTAATGCCTTACGAATCGTCAATGACAGCGTGGAACTCGCCGAATATCAGCAGGGGAATTTCAAATTAAAGGTGGGACGTATCGAAATTTGCACCTTACTCGAAGATATCGTCTTGAGCTTGAAAAGTGACGTTGAGGCCAAAAATATCCATCTAATCACTGCCTGTAATCCAGAAAATTTAGTTATCAAAACAGACTATTTACGGCTACAGCAAATAGTTACCAACCTACTAACTAACGCCATTCGCTATACCATTGCCGGTACAATTGAGGTCATATGCAATCGCGTCGAAGAAAATTTGCTAGAGATTAAGGTCGCCGATACGGGAGTTGGTATTGCTCCACAGCATCGCGATCGCGTTTTTGAACCTCGCTTTCGTAGCAATCTATCCCAGCAAAATGTTCCTGAGGGAGTGGGCTTGGGTCTGGCAATTGTCTCGCAACTAGTAGATATTTTGGGGGGTAATATTAAGCTAGATTCGGAGCTAGGAATGGGCTCGACTTTTACCGTACAGATTCCCGTAATTATCTGCAAATAGTATCTTTTAATCAGTTTTATTAGAGATCGCTAAAATATTGTAGATGAATTAAACTTTCAGGCTTATTCTGCACTCAACAGAATAGTACTTTGGGTCAGATCGGGATTATCGATACGTCTGGCAACTCGTTCGGGGATAGCATAATCGTACATGACGTGAGTTTTGCCCACTAAAACCACAATTTGACTCTCGGGATTTTGCTGGTGAGAACGGGCGATCGCTTCTGCCATAGTTTCGTCCCACAATACCTGGGCGGCGAAGAAATTATCCGCATCGCTACTGTTACCCTGTCCCGCTTCTACGTGCTGTTGATAAATATCCTGAAGTCGTTGACGGTACTCGGCATTACTGAGGTCGATATCCTGGAGGGGGGGAATATAGCGATAGTCACTTCCTTCTAGACTGTCAATGCCCGATCTAGCTACTTTTTGCGTAATTTCTTCAGGAGTATTGAGGGCAACCAGAGAGATTTGCTTATCCCTGGCATATCGAAGAATGGGCACATAAAATTCCCAGTCAAAACCCCAACGGCGATCAAACTCAGTTTTTTCCCTTAGCTGTACTTCGGTGATTTCTCCGGCAAGATAGCGGTTTAGCATGGGCTGAAAAGGACGCTGAAACATTTCCCAGGCGATGATTATTTCTGGTTGCTGCTTGGGGGCTTCTTGCAGTTGGGTAATAATTTCTAGCTGCTGTTGATGAATTTTGGCGCTATCATGATTTTCGCCCAAATAAATAACGTCATCTCCGGCAATCTCGCTGACGATCTCTGGGGTACTCGTAGCCGCAATAATTTCGGCTCTGGCAACTGAAACATTGAGGGGCAGAATTAAACATAATCCGGCTAATAAAATGCTCGTAATACGTATCGAGGTAGGAAGTGGGAAATACATTCTAAATGGTGAATTAATGGTATTAGTTTTATGGGTGCTTTGAGTCGATATCTAAATTCTGGAGCGTACTGTATATTATGACTGTTTCTGCTACTTCCCTCTCTTCGCGATCGCTGTCTCTCGACCACCAGAGCTTGAGTCAGGCGTTAGGAGAGCGGGAAAATATCTTGATTATCCAAGACCTAGATGGAGTCTGTATGGGTTTAGTCAAAGATCCTCTAACTCGCACCATGGAACCTAGATACATCAAGGCAGCTAAAGCATTGGGTCAGCATTTTTTTGTCTTGACCAACGGCGAGCATATTGGACAGCGGGGAGTAAACGGCATTATCGAACGTACTTTCGATCCGGACACCGCTCAGTCAGAAGGTTTATATCTTCAGGGTTTAGCAGGTGGCGGCGTACAGTGGCAAGATAGCTATGGTAATACGGTACATCCAGGAGTCAGTACGGCAGAGATGACATTTTTAGAGGCTGTACCCGTCAAGGTTGCGGCTTACTTACGAGAATTGAGTCAAGAGCTAAGCTTTGGCTTGAGTGACGAACAGCTAGAGGAATATATCCAGGCGACAGTATTAGATAATAAAGTCTCTCCCACTGCTAACCTTAATGTCTTTCACGAAACCTTTAGCGATCGCCCCCAACTTTATGCCCAACTTCAGCAAAAAATGCAGGAGTTTAGCGAAGGTTTACTCAAAGAGGCACAGCAACAAGACTTAGGAGATTCTTTCTTTATTCACTATGCTCCCAATTTAGGGCGGGATGCCACCGGCAAAGAAATCGTTCAGCCAGCTCAAGGTCAAGATTCTGGCACGACTGACTTTCAGTTTATGCTGCGTGGAGCAATTAAAGAGGTGGGAGTCTTAGTCATTCTCAACCACTACTATTATCTGCAAACGGGAAAATATCCTCTCGGCATGAATTTTAACGCCAGAGAAGCACCAAACCAACCAGCCGCATTACTCCAATTGGCTCGGGATAATTTTGACCCCCATCTAATGCCCACTATAGTCGGGGTCGGAGATACAGTCACCAGCAAAGCAGTTGAGGTAAACGGCAAAACTGAATATAAACGAGGCGGGAGCGATCGCGGTTTTCTCGAACTCGTTCAAGCGCTGGGTCGAGAGTTTCAGACCGACAATGGTGTTATTTATGTCGATAGTAGCGGTGGTGAATTAAAAAATCGTCAGGCACTTAAAATAGACCGCAGCAATCCTGATAAACCCAGCGTGTTACAGAGTATTGGCGATGGCGGAGATACAGAAGACCCCTTAACCTTAAACTTTGTATTTCCCAACGGGCATCAAGAATATATTGATTTATTCTGTAGTGTAGCGGCGGCTAGAAGCAAGTAAGAACAAAAAGATTAAGCGGCGATCGCTTTTTAAGTAGGTGGACATTAGTATTTGTCGTTGAGACAAGGTAGAAAGCAGAAGAGTTGCAGCTTAGTTTACTGCTCTTTATATAGTTATAGT
>JBCBIN010000345.1:0-4443 GCA_038524555.1 Cyanobacteria bacterium J06623_7
GGAATAAGGCATTAGAGCGTTACGAACAACAGCAACTGGATCGGGTTAGCGAACAAGCGCTTCAGTTGGCACAACAGTTAGAGAAGACTCTCAGAAGAATTCAAGCCTGTTTTGATTCGGCGGAGTTGACTAACCTGACCGAATTACAGACGGTACATAGTAGAATTACTCACCAACTGCGGTTACTCGATAAGCAGCGTTAGGCTACATCATAAATGACGATAAATTTCGCCGAATTTGGCTATAAGTGCCGGGATTTAGGCGGGTCGATCACCACTCGGAACGGTGGTAAAACGGTGTTTTTGCTTCATGAAAGGCTTTTCTAACCAGCGATAGGATATTGTTGCCAGCAGAATAGTCAGTCCGAAAACGAACGGGTAGACGATCACATTAGCTATAAGCATACTGGGGCTGAGATTCGTCCACTCCTCGACCAGATAAGCGATCGCAATACAGAGACAGTGGAACATGTAGATGCCGTAGGAAATTCTGCCGAGGTAATCTAAAGCCCGGTTTTGTAGTTTAACAATAGTTTGCGGATTGGTCGCCACGTTGAGAATCATTAAAGCGGACATAACCGCAAAGATTTCTTGATTGAGAGGCTCTAGCCATCCACCTCGAAAGCCGCCCCAAATAACAAATAAGCCGGCAGCAGTGTAAAGCATATATTGTGCCCATGAAGTATATACGGGTCGCAGCCGCTGGCGGTCGTAGTATAGGATTCCTGCGCCGATGGCACCGATAGCCATACAGTCAATACGGTTAATTTGCAGCAGTCGATAAAATCGCTCTAGCTGGTTGACTATGCCTGGATTACCACCATAGCCGGCTATAAGCAATACAGTAGCTAGCTTAACGGTTAAGTAAATCCCTATTACACCCAAGGTCGCCTGCCAGATATTGCGGGTATATCTAAATAAAAGCGGCCAAATTAGATAAAATTGCTCCTCAACTCCAATTGACCAAACCTGATTAGCGTGGGGAATCATACCGATAAAGGCGATCGCTAGATTGGGCAAAAAAGTGATGTAAGAAAATACGTGAGCCCAATAATTTGTCTCTAATCCTTTCTGCCAGATGGGAACTTGTAAGCTTTCGAGGTGGGGCAAGAAAACCAGACAGAGAAGACCCAAAAAATAATAGAGAGGCCAAATTCTCAGAACCCTTCTAACATAAAACTTCTTGATATCAATCGTTTGCGTCCGCTCTCGTTCTACTAATAATAAATAGGTAATCAAAAAGCCACTCAAACAGAAAAAAAAGGTAACGCTAAATACCCCACTCTGATTGATAAACATATTGTCGAATATATTATCGTAGCCATAGATTGTCTTTAGCTGCTCAATATGACAGACAATTACTAGTAACGCGGCGATCGCCCGCAAGCTGTTTAAGCCGGGGAAATACACTCTTGATTGTTGCTGAGAACTAGAATGGCGATCGCGAATGAAATTTAATTCACCGCTAAATACTTGATCGGACACAATCTTCTTGGGCATTAAACTTGAGCTATAACGACGTTGACTTGGAGGCTGACTTACGTAATCCAGACCCGGCGCTTCGTCAAATATAGCTGGCGATCGCTAATTAATTTTTGTCATTTTTGATTCGATAAAGCAATTTTTTGATGAAGTATAATTAGCCCTGATTCAAGTTAGCTCTAGCGAAAAACATCCGCAATCGAACATAACCGCAGTTAGAAAGAGATAAAGATTATAAATAATACTGATTTTGAAAGTTTATTAGATTTGCTTAATCTTTCGCTGCTTTTGTCAGATAATGAAGACTGGAGTTTTCAATTTTCTGGTAAATAGGTCACAGTGAAAAAGCTAATTCGCGGTCTAGATAAGTTCAGGCAAACTTATGTAAGTAGCCATCAAGAGCTGCTAGAGCAACTTGCCCACGGTCAAAAGCCTAGGGTCTTGTTTGTCGCCTGTTCGGACTCTAGAGTCGATCCCAACTTAATCACTGATACTGATGTCGGCGAACTGTTTGTCATCCGCAATGCGGGTAATATTATTCCTCCCTATGGTGCTGCCAATGGTGGAGAGGGCGGTACGATTGAATATGCCATTAGTGCTCTGGGTATCGAACAGGTCGTAATTTGTGGGCATTCAAACTGCGGGGCAATGAAAGGATTGCTCAAGCTCAACAAACTACAGAAAGATATGCCTTTGGTTTACGATTGGCTCAAGCATGCCGAAGCTACCCGTCGCCTGGTGCTAGAAAACTATCCTCACTACGAGGACAAAGATTTGATGGACATGCTCGTTGCCGAAAACGTTCTGATTCAAATCGACAACCTTAAGACGTATCCCATTGTTAAAGCCAGGATGCATCAGGGAAGATTAAAAATCTATGCTTGGGTCTATAACATTGAAACAGGAAATGTTCTGGCTTACGATGCTCGCACTCACACCTATATTCCTCCGGAAGGTCAACTGTTACAGGAAGAATCAGACAGTCCCGCCCGTTCTTTCCACTTCAGCAACAATAATCTTCAAGAGTTAATTCCCCTCGAAAAAGAATTAGAAGCACTATTGCAAGTCTCGCCAGAAACTCCTAAAGCAGCTCAAGAAGCGACCCAAATTCTAGAAAACTTATTTGATCGCGCCCAACGTCTAGGCATGAATAGTATTAAGCTACAGCACTACCATTCTTTATTTTCTGAATCGGTGCAGCTATGGGCAGAAAAAATTTATTCTCATAGTAAATAACAGTCAACAGATACAGATTAGATGTTGGATTTTTTAACTAATAATTAGTCATCAGTATATGGAAGTAATACCCGCGATCGACCTCCTCGATGGAAAATGTGTTCGTCTCTACCAGGGAGACTACGATCAAGCCTCAATTTTTAACGACAATCCCGTAGAAGTCGCTCGACAGTGGGCAAGTGAAGGGGCAACCAGATTACATGTCGTCGATCTCGATGGAGCGAAAGAAGGTAAGTCGGTTAACTTAGCAGTAATTGAAGCGATCGCCAAAGCCATTGATATTCCCGTTCAGGTGGGAGGAGGATTGCGCGATCGCCCTGGAGTCAAAAGACTATTAGAGACGGGAGTACAGCGAGCTATTTTGGGTACGGTAGCGGTAGAAAAACCGGAGCTAGTTACCGAATTATGTCGGGATTACCCCCAGCAAATTGTCGTCGGCATTGATGCTCGTAACGGTATGGTGGCAACCAGAGGCTGGCTAGAAACTTCAGAAGTCGCCGCCACAGACCTAGCAAAGCGTATGGCGCAAGAAGGTGCAGCAGCAATTATCTACACCGATATCCATCGTGATGGAACCCTAACCGGGCCGAATATGCCAGCATTACGAGAGTTGGCCGAGTCGATTGAGATTCCTGTGATTGCTTCTGGTGGGGTTAGCTCATTAACCGATCTGTTAAGTATGCTCAGTTTGGAGTCAATTGGCGTTACCGGGGTCATTGTCGGTCGAGCTATCTATACCGGGGATGTCAGTCTCAAAGAAGCAGTTAGAGCCGTGGGAGAGAGACGCTGGCAAGATATTCCGCCGGATACAGGTAGTTCTTTTGCCTAGATAAACTAAACTAATCGCTACTATTTTGAGCTGTAGATAGATAAAATACTGGCGATTAAGACTGATGACGTTGATGCGATCGTTTCAGATACGAAGAAAGGCATCTTCCGGGCGGGAAGAAACCTGTCGGTGAGTGGCAAAATAGATTACGAGGTAAGGGAGAGAAGCGATTTGTTGTAGGCGATCGCTCGGTTATTTACTTCGGAACATCTTGGCACTCATCTATGTTATTAAAATTTCAAATAAAAGTTTTAAATGAACTTTAAACAAATTCCTGGTCGATCTGTAGCGTGTAGTCGGTGCTGCCAGAGAATCGATAGACTTCGACAAAATAGTCTCCTTGGTCGTCAATCGTTACCGAATCCGAGCGACTGCCACCGCGAGTAGAGCGAGCGTAAATTTCGCCTGGATCGACCAGCCCATTTTGGTTCTCATCTTCAATCACTCGCAAGTCTGCATCGCTAGTTAAGCCTCGGAGGGTAATGTCATAGCTTTCATTGGGGAGAACGGACAGAGCATACATATCACTAGTATTACGAGTGCTGATTCTGCCGGTTTCGACGGCGGCGAATTGTCCGGTAAGACTTGTACCATAATCTTCAATTACTGCGATTGTGCTGCTACCACCGCTACCATTGGCAGCTAAGCTGAGGTTGTAGTCAATGCGATCGTCTTCTTGACCGCGAAAGTAGTTGACACGAGCAAAATACGTTCCAGCAACAGCGCGATAGTTAATTGCATCATCATTATCACCGCTACGAACTGAGGATGCTAGCCGTAAATCACTGTCGTCCAAAATACCATTGCCGTTGGTGTCTTCATAAAGGCGAAGATCGGCATCATCTCCCGTGGATATGTCGGTGAGAGAAAGGTTGATATTTCTTGTGAAGTTTATAT
>JBCBIN010000346.1:0-4419 GCA_038524555.1 Cyanobacteria bacterium J06623_7
AGGTTAATTCTATTATTAGCCTGATCAAGTCTCATGTAGAAGGATTGTCAGCTTTAGAAATAGCGCAGCAGTTAAATATTGAGTTGAACATCGTTGTAGACGAGCTTGATTGGTTTCAAAAAAGTAAAATTATTAGCCAAAAAGGAACGGTTTGGATACACAAAAAGTACGAATGATTACCAAAGATGAGTTTGTTTTACCTGCTTCTGCTGAACCTGAACTCACGTTAATAACTTAAAGGCTAAATCAATTAAATCAGAACGACTATAAATTTACAGGCCTCTAACTAAATTTTGGCGGGGATTAAACTGTTCTAGTGCTCTTAGCTTTTGATATAGCTCTTTTTCTGCGGGGGTTATTTCTTTTGGAGTAACAATTTGAATTTCTACAAGCTGATCGCCGCGATCGCCAGATTTATCAAAGTAACCTTTATTCGCCAAGCGTAGTCTTTGCCCCGAACGCACTCCATGGGGAACGCTTACCTTAACCAAACCATCAATAGTTGGCACTTCGATCGCGCTACCCAAAATAGCTTCAGTGGGAGTGATGGGAACCTGACAGTAAATATTCTCTCCCTGAATATCGAAAAAAGGATGACGGGCAACAGTAATCTTGAGATACAAATCTCCACCTTCGATTCCCTGACCTTTGAGACGGATTCGCTGTCCGTTAAACATGCCTGCGGGCATATCGACCTCTAAAGATCGACCGTCTTCTAAGCGAATTTTCCTTTTCCCGCCCCTATAGGCTTCGTCTAAACCTAAAGTTAACTTGGCTTCTATATCCCTACGTACGGGACGAGAGACGACTCGCTGGGTTTTAGTTGTACCGGGACGGAAATCACGGGGATCGACCCGATTACCTCGAGACGGACGTTGTTGGGTAGAAGTGCCCTTACCCCGTCCAAAGCTGCCCCCTCCCGCTTTCCGCGTAAAAATATTGCGATTGAGAGTCTGGTCATATTGAACCCGTCTGGTCTGGTCTGATAGTACTTCGTAGGCTTCGTTAATATCCTTAAATTTTTCTTCAGCCGCTTTATTGCCCAGATTGCGATCGGGATGATATTTGATGGCTAAGGTACGATAAGCTTTTTTAATTTCACTACTAGGGGCGTTTTTAGTCACGCCCAACATTTCATAATAGTTACGCACTTCTGGCATACCTTTAATTACTAATTACAAGTCGTTTATCGTTAAAATAGGTCTTTTGCACGAATAGAAAATTAACGTATTTTCCCTTCAACCCTTAACCTCTCCAGAAGCTAGTTGATTATGATTCTGCGACCGGAAGTAAGGCGCATAGTTTGCCGCAACTAGTTCTTTAGGGCAAGAAGTCTAGTCTCTAGCTGTGCTTAGAACCACTCATCATCATCGTCATCCCAATCATTACTATAGGAGTCATTGCGCCCGGGATTACGACTATTGTAGGGGTCTTGGGGTGGATAATCGCGGCGATTAGTCTGGCGATCGCCTCTTTGAGTTGGTTGACGGCGAGGTGGATTAGAACGAGAGCTGCCGTAGGGGTCATTTCCATAGGAATCGTCACTATACCCAGGACGGCGAGAAGGGCTATCGTAGTTTCTACCAGGAGGATTAGAGTCTGCCCAGCCATCGCGAGCTTCGTAACCACCGGAGCGACGGGAAGAAGTACCGTAATCATCATAGGCATCGCTGTAGCCCGGACGACGGGAGCGACTGTCATATCCACCACCATAGGCATCGTTACCATAACCAGCCGCTGGACGACCTAAATCGGGACGTTGGGAGGGATAACCATAACTACTGCGGTCGCCATAGTAGTCGCTTTGGCGGGGATTATAGGAATAGTCTTCGGTCATGTAATCATCATCGTCATCGCCGAGGAAAGTCTTTTTGATCGTGCCCAGAAAATCATCTTCCTCTTCGTCATCATATTGCAGCCGAATCTCGCGATTTAGCTCGTAAAGAGTATCTTGGAGGTCTCCCTCTGCCCGATCTAAGGTTCTTTCATCATCTTGTTCGAGGCTTTTGAGAATTTCCTCACACAGTACGTCGATCCGACGGCGATAGTAGCTAGCAAACTGGCTGCCAAAATCAAGGGTAACTTCTTTGAGCTTACGCTGTGCTTGGTCGGTCAAAGCCTTGGCTCGATTGCGCTTTTCAATACGTTCCCGGCGAGCGCGGTCTTCCTCGGCAAATTTTTCCGCCTCGTTAATCATGCGGTTAATCTCCGAGTCACTGAGGGTCGAAGCCCCTGAAACCGTAATCCCCTGCTCTCTGCCGGTAGTTTTATCTCTGGCTGTCACCTGCAAAATACCGTTAGCATCAATATCAAAAGATACCTGTATTTGCGGTACACCCCTGGGTGCGGGGGGAATGCCGGTCAGTTTAAACCGACCCAAAGACTTATTGCCGTTGGCCATTTCTCGTTCCCCTTGCAGCACGTGAATCTCAACCACGGTTTGATTATTTTCCCCGGTGGAGTAAACATCAGAACGACGGACGGGAATTGTCGTGTTGCGGGGTAGAAGCTTGTTCATTAAGCCACCAATCGCCTCTAAGCCCAAAGACAGCGGTGTAACGTCGAGCAGCAGAATATCTTTAACTTCGTTAGTCAAAATCCCCGACTGAATCGCCGCCCCAATTGCTACTACCTCATCGGGGTTGACGTTTTGGTTTGGTTCGAGATCGACATAGCTACGCACCAAGTCCTGCACCATGGGAATCCGGGTAGAACCGCCCACTAACACTACTTCATCAATATCCATTGGACCCAATCCCGCATCGGAAATCGCTCGCTTAAGGGGACGACGTAAACGACTGACTAAATCACCACAGAGCTCGTCAAATTTGGCGCGGTTGAGCTGAATTTCAATATGTTTGGGTCCATCTTCGGTAGCGGTAATAAAGGGTAGATTAATTTCTGTCACCGAAAGGCTAGATAGCTCGATCTTGGCTTTTTCTGCCGCTTCGGTCAGTCTCTGGAGGGCTTGACGATCGCTTTTACGGAGATCGACTCCTTCCTGCTTCAGAAACTCTTCTGCTAACCAATCCACAATCCGGCGATCAAAATCATTACCCCCTAGCTGGGTATCGCCACTAGTAGACCTAACTTCAAAGACGCCATCGCCAATATCTAAAATCGAGACATCAAAAGTACCACCGCCGAGGTCAAAGACCATAATTGTTTGTGGACGACTCTGGTCTAAACCATAAGCTAAAGCAGCCGCAGTCGGCTCGTTGATAATCCGCAGCACGTCCAACCCAGCAATTCGCCCGGCATCTCTAGTTGCCTGACGTTGAGAATCATTAAAATAGGCGGGTACGGTAATTACGGCACCGGTAATTGCTTCACCGAGATAACGTTCGGCTTCTTCTGCCAGCTTGCGGAGAATCATAGCTGACACTTCTTCGGGGGCAAACTCTTTTTTGAGCTTCGGACAGCGAATTTTAACGTTTCCTAGCTCATCTCGCTTGATTGTATAGGGTACGCGCTTAGATTCTGGCTGTAGCTCGGCATATTGGCGACCGACGAATCGCTTGACGCCATAAAAAGTATTTTCTGGATTTAAGACGCTTTGCCGCCGGGCTAGCTGTCCCACCACTAATTCTCCGTCTTTGTTGAAGCCAACTACAGAGGGGGTAGTTCGCATTCCTTCGGAATTAGCAATTACGGTAGGTTTTCCTCCCTCCATTACTGCCACGACGGAGTTAGTTGTACCTAAATCAATGCCGACTACTTTGCCCATAGTTATGTAATAGTCTCCTAGAATCGTTCCCCAAAATATATATACTACGCGGTTTTTATTTGCTTTGGCAGCCTAATAACCGTAGTGCACTTTTTTTCTTTTTAGTTTACTTCAATAAATATAGAGCCTGTTCAGTTAACAGTCATTAGTTGTCAGCGCGAAGTTACGTTGCAGGGGTTCCCCCTGTTGAGTAAACTTCGTAAGAAGTCAACAGTCAACAGTCAACAGTCAACAAAAAAATTATGGCGATCGCTCGTAGCCTAGAGAAATTATCTCTCCATCTTGTTTGGCATTCACCGTTAAAGTAAATTGAAGCGGAACTTTGAGCGAATAATTAAAATTCAAGTTAATCATGATTTATTTAGATTCAGCGCTAATAGAAGAGGCGCAAGCAGCAGTAGCTACGGGATGGGTTAAGGGAATTACCACCAACCCTACCTTATTAAAAAAAAGTCCTCTCGCTCCGGCGGACTGTCTGCAACAGCTAGCGGCTATTTGTCCTGGGGAACTTTATTATCAACTTTGCGCTACTGATTTTGCGGGCATGGTCACAGAAGCGCATCAGGCAGCAGAAATTATTGGCAGTAAATTGGTTTTAAAAATTCCTGCCACTGAGTTGGGGTTCCGGGTTACGGCTCACCTTTCGCCTCAAATTGACTGTTCGGTTACGGCTATCTATAGTCCTGCCCAAG
>JBCBIN010000347.1:0-4408 GCA_038524555.1 Cyanobacteria bacterium J06623_7
CGTATCTCCTTGAATTTGTAGAGCAGGGATACTTTTGGACTGACTGTTGGCAAATAAATCAGCCAGGCTTGCAATTTCTAGCTGGGGTGAATCAGTGGCGGTGGCGCTGACCTGAGCTAATTCTGGCTCACCATCGAGCTGTTCTGATGTTTGTGACTGGGAAATTATTGCCCACAAAACAGTGTGATTGGCAGCGCCACAGTTTTCGCAGGTTTTGGCTTCAATGGGAATATCTGTTCCGCACTGACAACAAACTTTATGAGTCAGAGAAACACCACAACTTTGACAAAATCTATTTGCCTCTGGATTTTCAAATTCACACTGTGGACATATAAGCATACTGTATTTCCCTAAAATATAGTCGATCTGCCTACATCAAGTCGATCCCGATCATGCAAGATTAAGCTCTATTATGAGTTTAATTTCACCTAGTTTAATCGTTAAAAGCTTTGCCATGGTCAGAGCTAATACTGATACTAGACTCAGCCGCCGCTGACCAACGACACCAAATAGTTGTTGTCATTAAAGTTGAATCATTAAATTTGAATAGGGGCTGGGAATTAAAAATAAAAATAAATTTGTTAGGCACTATAGAGTGGCATCATTAAAAATAATGCGATTATATCCTGCAATCTTAGCTCATCGTTCTTGTTTGGCAATCTTCCGAGGGAGAATCATGATCAACAAGTTGACGCTACTCTAATTATTTTTAAAAATCGGCTTGGATAAAGAGGCTGAGGCTAGCGCTATTGTAAGGTCTATGGCGATCGCTCTATTCCTCAAGCTGATTAGGTTAAATAGCTATTTTTCGCTCGACTATCAAGCCAATTCTTAGATCAAATCGTTACTGCGACTCTAATTTGCCCGCAATCTTACCGATTCCCCAGGTAACCAAGGCACCCAAAAACAAGATGCCAATGGCGGGATTAAATACCGGAATCCAGAGGCGATACCAGAGGTCAAACCCGAGCGGAATATTTAAATAGCGACCCACAACGGCAATTGCAAACCAGAGAAAACCCAGCAAAACTACAAATACGTCGATAACTAGGAAGCGATTGAGCCATAAAACTATTTTTTCTTTCATTTTTATTTGGCGTTAGTTTTTATTAGCCTAACATCACTGCTGCGGGGGCCAGAGTCTCAGACCAGCTAGCTAAATCTGCTAAAGAGCGATCGCGATATTGACCGTATCTTTCTCGCTTGTTTTTAACTCTCGCGGCTAAAGGAGGAATAATACCAAAGTTAGGCGGCATGGGCTGAAAATGTTTGGGGGAAGCGGAGCTGATAAAGTCGAATAGCGCTCCCATCATCGTTGTTTTGGGCATGATTACTGGGGGCTGACCCAAAGCCAAACGAGCGGCGTTAGTCCCTGCTAGCCAACCTCCTGCCGCCGCCGCTGTGTAGCCTTCCGTCCCGATTAACTGTCCTGCGGCCAAGATATTCTGCTGCTGCTGAAACTGAAGAGTCCCCGCCAACAACTGGGGTGAATTGATAAAAGTATTGCGGTGCATCACCCCCATCCGCACAAATTCTGCTCGTTCTAAACCGGGAATCAATCGAAAAACCCGCTTTTGCTCTCCCCAGCGTAAATTGGTCTGAAAACCCACCATGTTCCAGAGTTGTCCTGCCTTGTCTTCCTGGCGTAGCTGAACCACGGCATAAGGACGTTTACCCTTGTTTTCGGGCGCGCGAAAGTCTCCTAGACGGGCATCAAATAGACCCACTGGCTTAAGAGGGCCATAGCGCATAGTGTCTTCTCCCCTCTGAGCTAATTCTTCAATGGGCAAACAACCTTCAAAAAATTTGGCTGTTTCTCGTTCAAAATCCTTTAGTTCTGCTTGTTCTGCTTCACATAGCGTCTGTTGAAACCATCGATATTGCTCTTGATTCATCGGACAGTTGAGATATGCTGCTTCACCTTTGTCATAGCGGGAGGCTAAAAAAGCGACATCGCGGTCGATCGATTCACCTACAATTATCGGGCTGGCGGCATCAAAAAAGCTCATATACTCCATGCCGGTAAACTGCTGGAGATTTTGGGCTAATTCTGGACTAGTTAGAGGGCCTGTGGCTAGAACAACAATCCTATCGGTAGGAATTTGCGTGATTTCGGCACGCTCGAACTCAATCAGAGGATGGCTGGCAAGAGAACGAGTCAATTCGCCGCTAAAAACACCTCGATCTACTGCTAGAGCACCCCCAGCAGGCACGGCATGACGGTCGGCCATCGCAATTACTTGAGAACCCAAGCGACGTAGTTCTTCGTGCAGTAAACCCGCCGCGCGATCGCTATTTTTAGCTCCAAAGGAGTTGCTGCAGACTAATTCCGCTAGTTCTTCAGTATGGTGTGCGGGAGAGGTGCGTACGGGACGCATCTCGTACAGAGTAACGGCAACACCCGCTTGGGCGATCTGCCAGGCTGCTTCTGTTCCCGCTAAACCGCCACCGATTACTACTACTGGTTTTTGAGTCATCTTACTTATTTTGATTAGTTCCGCTTTTGAATGCAATCGACTTACAGGGCTTTTTATATGAGTCTAACCCAGGTGTAAATTAGGCTTCAAAAGTTCAGACCCGTACTACTAGCTGAGGTTTGCTGTTGAGCTCGATCTGGCAGCTGAGATAATTTAACCGAATAGCAAATCTTTAAGTGATTGCCATGCCCGATTATTTTATAGTCTTGTTTTAGTCTCGTTCCCTCTAGTACTTTTCTAGGGGCTACAGATATAGTAACCCCTTGCGGATAGCCTAAGATTTTTCTTTGACTAGTTCCTTAAAGAGCAAACGTACAGTTTTAGCCGCAACTTTCATTCTGACTAACCTAATCGGTTTGCCCGTGGCTTTTTCGGTATCGAGATAGTTAGCTAGTTGTTGACCAACAATAGTTTTTGGTCTATTTCTTTTAACTTCCAACCGAGTAAATATCCATTGCCATAGGGCAATGCGGCACAGGTCAGAACCACCGATAATCTTTTTATCCTTCTTGTCTCCTGAGCTATCTTCAGTTGGAGCAATGCCTAATGCTTTCTCAAAGCGGCGGCGGGACAAATAACGTTTGGTAGTTTTACCCGAGTTCCGACCACGACGATAGATAGTTATTGGTTTACCCTCCTCAGAGAGATAATTCTCGAGTGGATAAATCTGAGATAGCAGCATCGCCTGGATTCGCTGACCAAAGCCAAAGCGATCAAACACCTTTTGATAAGGGTCAAACTTAGGTTGTTGAGTTAGCAGGTTTAACATAAACTCAAGCTCTATCTCCTCACGGTGGAGATGTAGCAATCTTTGAGCATGATATCTGACTGTAAAAGTTAACCCCAAACCGACAGAGCTAGCTAATAGCCGCTCGTATCTAGCCGACTCAACTTCTTTTGCTAGCCAGCGTGAAGCTAAAGACAGGCGATCGCCATGTCGTTGTAAATTAATTTTGGCTATTTCGGGAAATTGCCATGCCAAATCTTGCCGCATACGATTAATGATTGGCGACTGACAGCGATTAAGATGTCCCAGCCTGAGTACGTACTGGCGTATTTTAACTACATCGGGTTCCCTAATCTGGACAAAGCGCCGGGGTTTATCTGCATGGTCGAAGTAATAACAAGCTAGCGCCAGCGCGTCAGCTTGGTCGTCTTTATCGGGAAGCTCTAAGGTAGTTTTCCTATAGCTACGTAATTGAGTGTGACCGACTAATCTTACTTCAACGCCGGAACGGGCTAAATGAGTTCCCCAGAGCTTGCTGTAATTGACCCCTGTAGGCTCAAATACGGCGATATCTGGCTTAAGTTTCAATAACTCACGAATACCTTCAGCATTAGCTTTAAAAGTCTGGTACTTTGCATCATAATAAAATTGTCTAGGTTCGGACGGTCGAACAGATAGGACACAAGCTACGACCGATAGCTTGCAAACATCAAGACCAACTACTTTCATTTAGTTGTAAATAGGTGAATGGTTATTATCTCGCTACCCCAGCGAGTTAGCCTATGAATCACCCAAAAGCCCTAGACGGTGTACGTCGAGCCTAATTCCCTCTTAAGGCATATGCACCGCTAGATTTTGGGTGCTAGTTCGTGGGTAACAGCAGGTAATCTACAACCGAGCCTATGAACGAGAAAAAGCCCTAGATGCAAGACACCGAGCCTGGTTCATCATTAAAGCCCTAGATTGTAAATGTGATTGCTGGCGGATATGATTTGGACTCATTCCGCGACACCGTTACGGTGTTTCGATCGCCAGTCCATAGCGATACTCATCAGGCGGAAATTTAAAATTTAGTTACTCAGATTTTTTAAAAAAGTGTTCGTAAGATTCGTTATTTACCGTGCGTTCTTCTTCAATAATTTTTCTTAGTTTGGCTTCATCTTCAGACATATATAGAGCGGCAAGAGTAGCTACACTCTTTGCT
>JBCBIN010000348.1:0-4404 GCA_038524555.1 Cyanobacteria bacterium J06623_7
TTTTTTGCAGTTCAAGGTTTTCCTTTAACCTTTGCCCCTTTCCCTTTACCCGTCAATTTTTAATTGACAGAACACTATCTGATCCAGCGATCGCTTTGTCGAAATCACTCTTATCAATTTGTTGACTAAGCAGTAGTTTAATTGGGAATTTGAATTAGGTAGTTGAAGATGGTTTTAACTACAGAATAATTTTTTCCCTAGACGGTAGGATAGATGTCTATCGAACCAGATTCCTCTACTGTGATAGTAGTCGGCAATTATCAGGCAACATCTATCATGGATAGAGACTTATCGCAGCTCAAGCTCAACCTCCGCAATCATAATATTTACCAGCGCAAGCTGGCTTTAGATGAGTTAGCTACCATACCATCTGAGGCAGCCTTGCCGATTTTACAAGAATTACTAGAGTCGCCAGATTTTGCCCTACGTCGTATTGCTGTCATGGGTTTAGGCAATCATGTAACTGAAGCATCGTTTAAATTGCTCACAAAGATTTTAGGGACAGAACAAGATGCCAACGTTTTAGCTGAAGCCGCTAACTCGATCTTTGAATTTGGCGATCGCTCTATCCTACCTCTTAAGCAATTATTTGCTAACTCCGATAGCTGGCTGGTACGACAAACAGTAATCTCGATTTTGGTCGATAGCGATAACCCCCAAATCTTGCTCGAAATAGCTCAACTGGCGATCGCCGATGATGACCAGACAACCAAAGAGACGGGTATATTAGCACTCAGCCGACTACTTAATACGCCCTTGAAACCAGAAGCACTAAATGTCTTTTCTCGCTTGAGCAAAGCTAAATACTGGCGGACTAGATGGCGTGTGGCGATCGCTCTGACCGCATCTGACGATCCCCAGGCGCGGAAATTATTGAGTAAACTGCAACAAGACGAACATTATCGGGTGGTAGCTGCGGCGCTGGAACAGCCTAGATAGGCTAAAATGCTGACATTAGATTGCCAGCTATTCTTCGGCAAAGGCTGGATAGGAAGATAATTTAGGGACATCTGACCAGCGTTTATTTAGTATTTCCAACAGTCTACTAGAAGTACTACGTAATCCTTCCAACCTATTTAGTTGCGTTGATATATGAATAAAAGCATCTAATCTGGCCAAAATACGCTGGCGAATAGTAGAGACACCAAAATCTTGCTCTTTTACTAAAGCTGTCTCTAAATGCCGCAAAACTGTATATAAAAGCCACATGCCACAGGCATTAACTAAAGCAGTTTCAAAAATACAATCGTCCTCTAAACTGGGACAAACTTCGCTCAAAATCGACCTATGACTCTGCTCCATTTTTTGCACTAGATCTAGAGGTAAGGCTTGAGAACACCAGCAGCTAGGAAACATCATTCTGCCACAGGTGGCATCGATAAATGCATGCTCAAAACGACCTGTTTCAAAATCGATTAACCGCAGCTTGTTGCCTGCATCGAGAACGTTATCGGGACAAGCATCAGTATGAACATAGGTTAAAAATTCCCCAGGATTTAGCAGCATCTGATTGATGGTTTCTATGTCCTGCAAGCAATGGCAATCGAGTTCAATTACCAAATTTAATCTGGCTTGAAGTTGCTGTATATTCAAGCTAGCTCTGGTAAATTCTATCCCAGGAGCAAAAATACGATATAGTCGTTCAAATTCTCCTATCTTGCTAACGGTATCGCGGTGTAGCTGTCCTAAACAGGTAGCATATTGCAATAATGCCCGTTCTACCAATGAGCGATCGTTTCCCAACAATAGCTCGGCTAAACTATCGTGATGTTCTACGTCTTCAATAACAATTAAACCCAGAATGCGATCGCCGCCATAAAAAAGTGGACTATGCTGTGACGGGAGAGAAACAGTATTTAAAAACTGAGTTCCAATCCAGTCGTTAAAAAAACGTTTCGTATCGGCTGAATCATGGCGATCAGGGTTGTATTCTCCTTCTACCTTTTTAATAATAAAGCTAGGGGGAAAATCACCTGTACGTTCGCTCCAGCATCTTATCAATAAATTTCGCCTTCCTGGTTCGGTCATACGTTCTAACCGATCAAGCTGAATCTGACTACTTAGTGCTGTAGATAATATCCGTTCGGCGGCGATACGCAGTGGTGTAAATTCTTGGAGTCCAGTCGGATTATTCATACCAATATTCTGGCTAACTGCTCAAGTCAAGAGTTCTGAGGTAATCAAGAGTAATAGCAATAAGCTGTTTTTAATAATAGACGGGCATGAGCGATCGCTTTATTTACGTGTAATATTAATACTTTTAATCTGCTAATTTGCCAGAATGATTTTAACGATCGCCAATAAAAAAACAGGTTCGTCCACAGTAATATAAGGAAGATCGAACCTATTTAGTCTAATTATTTAGCTTTAGTTATTCACCGTAGTTTACTTAATGCTTATGCACCGACAGACTCTTTGGCTGCGTACATTACCTCTAAAGTAATTTCCGACAAATTGCGATCGCGGGCAAATTTCTCCGTATTGCGCTTAACCTTACCCCGCACGAATCCCGGAATTTTACCTAGTTCGGCTTTAGCATCTTTATCCCAGTTGAGGTCGGAACCCGCAGAAATACCGGCAGTGATCGCTTCTTTAGTATCGTGTCCGCCAAAGATTTCTAATAAGTGGTCTTCCATTCCCAGAGTAAAGGAGTTGTAGACCAAATCGGCAATTTGATTGGTACCTTCATAACCCATAAATGGTTTGTAGCCAATTGGGAAATTCTGGATATGAATCGGTGCAGCAATTACGCCACAGGGAATGTCCAAACGTTTACCCACATGACGTTCCATCTGAGTGCCAAAAATAGCGGCGGGTTCGAGACGGGCAATGCGATCGCCAATTTCGGCATTATCTTCACTAATTAGCACTTCGTCACAATATTCGCTAACCTGCTCTCTAAACCAGTCGGCATCGTATTTACAGTATGTACCTGCTAAGACAACATGAATACCCATTTCCCGCGCCAGAATTTTGGTCATTGCTACAGCGTGGGTATTATCGCCAAAGACCACGGCTTTTTTCCCGGTTAGGTTCTGACAGTCAATCGAACGGGAGAACCAGGCTGCTTGAGAAACATAGAGAGTTTGGTTGTTGATATATTTTTCGTAATTAACCTCACCACCCTGACTATTAATCGCCTGCTGAATTTGGCGGATACAGCGAGCCGTTTCTACTACACCCATAGGAGTTGTGTCTACATAGGGCATGTCAAATTCCGACTTTAAGTATTCTGCCGTCATCATGCCCAACTCGCGATAGGGAACCAGGTTAAACCAGGCACGGGGCAGATTTTTCAGATTGTGTACCGAAGCACTATCGGGAATAACTTCGTTTACTGCAATACCCAACTCTGCCATAAGGCGTTTCAACTCGGTACAGTCATGCTGGTTGTGAAAACCGAGAGTAGAGATGCCAATAATGTTAACGGAAGGTCTTTCAGTTTTTTCTGTGGGTAGCTCGTTTTTCTTACGTGCTTTTTCTAGATAGAATTTGACGATCTGATGGAGGGTACGATCTGCTGCCTGAAGTTCGTTATAGCGATAGTGATTGACGTCGGCTAATAGTACGTCGCCTTTGGTATCCATCGAGGCGCGGCTGACGAAGTTTTGCAGATCTTCTTGCAGAATACTGGAGGTACAGGTGGGAGTCAGAACGATTAAGTCGGGAGCTTCTTCTTTATCTTTACGGGTAATATTATCGACTACCTTTTCTTGCGAACCTCTAGCTAGGACATTGCGATCGACAATACTGGCAGTTACGGGGGTAAAGTTGCGCTCCCGTTCCAACATCGATCGCATAACGTTAAAGTAGTCATCTCCTAAGGGCGCATGCATAATAGCATGAACATTCTTGAATGAGCTGGCGATACGTAGAGTGCCAATGTGTGCTGGGCCAGCATACATCCAATAGGCTAATTTCATCTTGTTTTTCTCCTAGCTAGATAATATTGTCGCTATCTTAATGGACGTTAGAACGGAAAAATAACGGTATTGAATTAAATTCTTACTTTTTAATTGTCCCAGAAACAGGTGATTAAATGCGATCGGCTATTTTTGTCTATTTTACTGCTCACCCCTAAGACCGAAAGTATTGAATAGAAAAGTTTACAGCAATTCTCTGAAATGTAATCTCTTCTCTTTTAACGCAATAATTCTTAATGTTTCGGGGTTGTTGTTACCCCTCAGGCAGGAAGTTTTAATAATTAGTAATAATGTAAATATACATGTTTTTTAGCGGCGTTGTTTTTCCCTCATCGATTGAGTTAGGGCAATACCGCCACAGAAAAATCTAAGCATAAGATTAAGAATACTAATCTTCAGGTTAAGACTCGCCCCCATCTTCTTTGTTTGTGTTAATGTTTATTAATAAGCCTATAGATTATGCTTGACGTTAAACAGTAAA
>JBCBIN010000349.1:0-4394 GCA_038524555.1 Cyanobacteria bacterium J06623_7
GGGAATGCCGGTGATCGGTGCTAAGCCAATCGTCATGCTGATATTGATTACAGCCTGAAAAGAAACAATTGTCAGAACACCAATTGCCAACAAAGAGCCAAAGTCATCTTTTGCCGTACAGGCAATCCAAATCAGGCGAATACAAATCAGCCAGAATACCGCCAGCAAGATAATACAGCCAATAAAGCCAAACTCTTCTCCCACCGCTGAGAAAATGAAGTCTGTATGTTGTTCGGGAATAAAGTCTAGTTGCGTTTGCGTTCCTCGATACCATCCCTGTCCCCAAAGCTGTCCCGCGCCGATCGCAATTCGCGATTGAATCAGATGATAGCCACCACCCAAAGGGTCTTGTTCGGGATCGAGAAACATAATCAACCGGGCTTTTTGATAATCTTTGAGAATTCCCCAAAACACATTGCCCAATTCTACGGCACCAAAATTAACGACAAAGGCGGTTAAAGTAGAGACTAATTTATTGGGTAGAGTTAGCCAGGTAACTCCTGCTACTGCCATCACCCAGATGACCCAGCCCGGTAGATAAAGGTGATAGAGGATGGCGGAAAATAGGGGAGAAATCATTAAAATCAGCCAGCCAGTCTTGGCGTTGGCCCAGTAGAGCATTGTAATGACCATCGCCCCAAATACGAGGGAGGTTCCCAAATCCGGCTGTAAAAACACGAGACCCCAGGGAACAGCGGTAATAGCTAGAGTTCGGGCAACAATCTTTAAATTTGTTCCATCTTGATTATGGAGTAAAGCGGCTAGGGTAATAGCCATGGCGATTTTGGCAAACTCCGAAGGCTGAACGTTAAATCCGGCAATGTTAATCCAACGCTGTGCCCCTTTTGCCGTCACCCCCATTAGCATCACCGCAATTAGGGAGATATTAGTCAGAAGATAAATACCCCAGTGCCAGCGCAATAATCGCTGATAGTTCCAGCGCGCCAGGACAAAAATAGCGATCGCGCCCAAAACTCCAATTGTCCAGTGCTGATAGCTATAGCTATGGCTGCCACGTAACTCCGTACTGTAGATCGTCAGTCCCCCAAATACAGTTAGACCGGTGACGGATAAGAGCAAAATCCAGTCTAACTTGCGCCAGGCACCAATAAACAACAATATTTGCTGTCTTAAGTAAAAAAAACTGTGTTTTGAACCGTTAGATTCGATCGCTTGAGGACGAGATTTAACCACTGGGAAAAAGGGTAGATAGGTAAAGTCTGGCAGCTAACTTAGTCAACTGGTCTTTTAATGGGGCTTGATGTCGGCCACCAATTACTTATACTTGGGGGCGCTACTGCCGATCCTATCGGCTATTTAAGTTTTGGCAAGTTGAATGGTAGCGATCGCGGTAAACTAAGGCTAAATCAGCAATTATTTAAATAATTTAAAACCCGTATTTTTTAGATATTCTAAATTTTAGCGATCAAGTTTTGTGAGTCGAGCGATATCTTTATATAAAGGACTAACTGATGGCAGATCTTTCTCCTTCCCAAGCTCAAACCGGTCTAACTGCTGACTACTTCCAGTTTGAAGCCGATTTTGTCGGGGGGCTACAGTGTATTCCCATGCTAGTCAGAATGAAGTTGGACAACTGTGGCGTCAAGCTCAAGCTAGCGCACTGGAATCAATTCGCTCTCAACGATCGCCAAAAATTGGTCGATCTTCCCTGCCAGAACCAGGAACAGCGCCAGAATTATCGAGAATGGCTGCAAAAATTAATTATCAGTAAAACCGGTCAACCAGCCAAAGAACTAGCGATCGACCCCCACCCTCCCTGGTTAGACGAGACCAAGATTCCCCCCAGTGTCTGTGCCAAAGCAGAGTCTGCTAATGTAACTTTATCTCTAGAGCAATGGCTAGGACTTTCCCCTCCTCAGCGCTTCGCCCTAATCAAACTGAGTCGCCCCAGCCATGAAAATCAAAACTTCCTGCCGGCTCTTCAAGAATTTGGGATTATAGCCGCCGACTAAAACTCAATTCCCTCAGACAGGGGGCGATCGCTTTTAGGCTCAAACCCTAACAAATCTTAGCTTTAATTCAAATAACTTAAGCTAAAGATAAACTACTCAATTCGAGTCTACTGCTATCCTGTGTTGATCGAATTAGAATTGCACCTGATTGTGATTGCCTAAATACCGACAAAACTAGATTTTCCAGATGATTCGTTAGATGATAATCTTGAAGGTGGCAAAATTTTACACTTAATTAAGATTTTACCTGCCATATAAAACAGCTAACCACCAAGTAGATATATAAAAAATGGTAGCCACCACAGATAAAACAACAACTGGTAAAATTACTCAAATTATCGGCCCCGTACTAGATGCCGAGTTTCCTAGCGGTAAAATGCCGCGTATTTATAACGCTTTAAAAGTAGAAGGAAAGAACCCTGCGGGCAATGACGTTTCCGTTACCTGCGAAGTGCAACAACTACTTGGTGATAACCAGGTTCGTGCTGTTGCGATGAGTGGTACAGATGGTTTAGTCAGAGGCATGGATATTGTCGATACTGGCAAAGCAATCAGCGTTCCTGTAGGAAAAGCGACACTAGGTAGAATTTTCAATGTTCTGGGCGAACCTGTAGATGAAAAAGGTCCAGTTAACACCGACGAAACATCTCCCATTCACAGACCAGCGCCTAAGTTAACCGACTTAGAAACAGCGCCTAAAGTATTTGAAACAGGCATCAAGGTTGTAGATTTACTTACTCCCTACCGTCAGGGTGGAAAAATTGGTCTATTTGGCGGTGCTGGTGTTGGTAAGACCGTTATTATGATGGAATTGATCAACAACATCGCGATCCAACACGGTGGTGTATCCGTGTTCGGTGGTGTGGGCGAACGTACTCGTGAAGGTAATGACCTTTACAACGAGATGATCGAGTCCAACGTAATCGATGAAGAAAATCCCGAAGAATCCAAAATTGCTTTGGTATACGGTCAAATGAACGAGCCACCTGGTGCGAGAATGCGCGTCGGTCTTTCGGCTTTGACTATGGCAGAATACTTCCGTGACGTTAACAAGCAAGACGTACTGCTGTTTATTGACAACATCTTCCGCTTTGTCCAGGCAGGTTCTGAGGTATCGGCACTACTAGGTCGGATGCCTTCTGCGGTAGGATATCAGCCTACTTTGGGTACTGACGTAGGTGACCTACAAGAGCGTATTACTTCGACTAAGGAAGGTTCTATTACTTCCATCCAAGCTGTATACGTACCTGCGGATGACTTAACTGACCCCGCTCCGGCGACTACATTTGCTCACCTAGACGGAACTACAGTACTGTCTCGTGGTTTGGCTTCCAAAGGTATTTATCCTGCGGTAGATCCTCTTGATTCTACTAGCACCATGCTTCAACCCAGCATTGTTGGTGAAGAGCACTACAACACTGCTCGTGCAGTACAGTCAACTCTACAGCGCTATAAAGAACTTCAAGATATTATTGCCATTCTCGGTTTAGACGAACTTTCTGAAGAAGATAGAATCGTCGTAGACCGCGCTCGTAAGATCGAACGTTTCTTATCTCAGCCTTTCTTTGTTGCCGAAGTATTCACTGGTTCTCCTGGTAAATATGTTTCTTTAGACAACACTATCAAAGGCTTCCAAGCTATTCTTAATGGCGAATTAGATGACTTGCCCGAGCAAGCTTTCTACCTAGTTGGCGATATTGAAGAAGCTAAAGCTAAAGCTGAAAAACTTAAAGCAGCTTAAACAGTTAACAGTCAACAGTTAACGGTCAACAGTTGCTATTGAAATTTTACTTAGTTGCTTGAGGGATCTGTCATAGTTTCTTTCAACAACTTGTAAAAGCGTCTTTAGAACTTGTACTGTTAACTGTTTAATTGTTTTTTTTAACTAAGGCAAGAAATAATTAATAAATAATAGTTAAATCGATGGCGTTAAACGTAAAAGTAATTACTCCAGACAAAACTGTTTGGGACGATAAAGTAGAAGAAGTAGTTTTACCCAGCACCACCGGACAATTGGGTATTCTTTCCGGTCACGCTCCTTTGTTAACCGCCTTAGAAATTGGCGTCTTGCGAGTTCGTCCCGGCAAGGATTGGAAAAACATCGCCCTCATGGGTGGTTTTGCTGAAGTAGAAAACGACGAGATTAAAATTCTGGTTAATGGTGCAGAGTTGGGCGAAAGCATTGATCGCGATGCGGCTCAAAGCGAATACCAAGAGGCTCAGTCCCGGTTTGACCAGGTAGGCAATAGTGACGACCGTCAGGAAAAAATTCAGGCAGAAAGCTCAATGAAAAAAGCGAGAGCCCGCCTACAGGCTTCTGGTGGAGCAGTTTAGATAGCAGGTCTAGTGTAGAGAACTATACTTATTCGACCTTATGTTTGGCTAAATTGCCCGAGTGCATGAGTAGATAAACATAAGGTC
>JBCBIN010000350.1:0-4393 GCA_038524555.1 Cyanobacteria bacterium J06623_7
GCAAACCCATACACAAAAAGAAAAGAGTATATAAAACCGAGGCCGTAATTAAAGTTGTAAAGTGTTTCATAGCGATTTACCTGCAAAATAATTTTAGTGACTAACAATCTATTGTTTGAATATGATCGCCGTAGCCAAAGTATGCAATTTTATAGGTAAAAGCTAGAAGGTAAAGGGTATAAGGCTTTGTTGCTGATTGAGAATTATCGATCAGTAACCAACCTAATAAGTGAACTTACGCCGCTCAATTTGTCGCTGTGTTTTGGCGGGTAATTGGGCAAAGAAATTGTATCCGGTCTTTTTTTCTAGCCAATCGACTGAAACAATATAATCTTGCCAATCGGTATTACGAACATCTTCCGAGTTAGGCAGCCAAACGGCAATAGTTTGGGCATTTTCTGCCGTAATTTCCCTCTCTGAATCTAAAACTAGGATTGCTTTCCAAGTATATTTGGGCACCGTAATCTTGCTGGCGGCAATTTTTTTAGCGATGCCTTGCCCACCGGCAACTAGATAGAGTTTCTTACCCTGATAAACGAGTTTGCGGCTATATTCCTCTAATTCCCGCCAAACCTCTCGATTATTGCTGGGAGACTGGGGCAAGATGTTCGTCATGATAAAAGTACTCGAATTATCGGCTCGACTGGCAGTACGATCGCCGCTGGGAATTAGGTGTCCGCGATCGTAACCGCTACCGCGGTAGTCGTTTGGTCTGACGGCATAACAATCAGCAGGAAGCTCGGTATTGGGACGAAAATTATCCATGCGCTCGGTTCTACCCAACCAACTTCGGTTTAGTTGCCAGCTCGCCCAATTAGCTGTACCTGCCTGGCAATTGTAGGACAGGGCATATTCTGGTCGGGCAATTAAATAGTTGTTGAGTCTATCATTAGCTCCGCTTGGATTGCCATATTTGAGGTGAACATTTTGGGTAATGGTAGAAGTACAGCTGACTAGTAGCAGAGCCAAGATAACAACGCTAATAGACCATGACTCAGGCAAAATTGCCGCTAGTTTCACTCTCATTCTTGTGTGTCAATGGGAAGCTAAATTACTCTACACTACACTTTACACGACTAAAGATATACTCCCACGCCTAGTATTGCCTCTGTCCTCTGCCTGCGGATAACCAGGTTAGTCCACCCCTTCAATTGGCGCAAATCCCTGACGTTGAATATTCTCGGTGACGACCCGAGGGTCTAAGAACTGTAGTAGATAATCTGGTCCTCCGGCTTTGGAACCTACCCCAGAAAGCTTAAAGCCGCCAAAGGGTTGTCTAGCAACAATTGCCCCGGTAATATTGCGATTGATGTAAAGGTTCCCTACCTCAAATTCTCTGGCAGCGCGATCTATATGCTCTGGTGTGCGTGAATATAAACCTCCTGTCAGAGCATAATCCGTACCGTTAGCAATGGTTAAAGCCTCATCAAAATTAGCTGCCGACATCACCGCCAGGACGGGGCCAAAAATTTCTTCTTGGGCAATGGTATGTTTGCTGGTAACGCCACTAAAGATGGTGGGAGAAACATAGTAACCACCTTCAGGGACGGATAACTCTAGGGCTAGTTCGCTTTCCTCTTTGCCTCGGGCAATGTATTCGAGCATGCGATCGCGAGCCGCATCATCGATAACGGAACTTAGCTGCACATTGGGATCGTCCGCCGCCCCAACATTCAGAGATTTGGTCGCTTCTACTAATCTGGCTAGAAAGGCATCGTGCACGGGAGCGAGAACGACGACTCGGGAACAGGCAGAACACTTTTGACCACTATAGCCAAAAGCAGACTTAACGACTCCGGCTACAGCTTGGTCGAGGTCGGCACTTTCATCAATGATGATGGCATTTTTCCCGCCCATTTCGGCAATTACCCGCTTGAGGTGTTTTTGTCCTGGCTGGAGTTGAGCCGCTAAACCGTAAATTTTACAGCCCACTTCTCGCGAACCGGTAAAGGCAATGACGTGGGTGTCTGGATGCTCGACTAGATAGTTGCCCACTTGTGAACCCTTACCCGGAACGTATTGAAATACCCCTGGGGGTACCCCTGCCTCTAGCAATATTTCTGTTAGCTTTGCCGCAATCACCGAGGAAGTCGCCGCCGGTTTTAACAAAGCACAGTTGCCTGTAACCAAAGCCGCAACGGTCATGCCAGTCGCGATCGCCAAGGGAAAGTTCCAGGGAGCAATGACTACGGCAATTCCTTTGGGCTGATAGAAGTAGCGGTTATTTTCACCGGCGAGGTCGTAATTTTTGCCCGACTCTAGGCGCTCCATTTCTGAGGCATAGTAACGACAAAAATCTATGGCTTCCGATACCTCTCCATCAGCCTGGGGGATAATTTTACCCACCTCCAAACAAATCCAGGCATTAAGCTCGTGTCGTCGCCGTTCGAGGATGTCGGCTGCCCGACGCAGGATATTGGCTCTTACACTGGTAGGGGTATTTTTCCAGGTCTGAAAGGCGTTTTTCGCCGCTGACATTGCCGTTGCCGCTTGTTCTACGGAAATTTGGCCGACTTTACCCACTAGTTCCTTAGTCCGGGCGGGGTTGACCGAATCTAGGTAGTTATTCGCCTCGACGTAGGCACCATCAATCAGGGGCTGATAGGTTTTACCCAGTTGTTGCTTGACCTCCACTAAGGCCTGTTCTGCTTGGAGTCTAAGCTCGGCGTCGGCATAGTCGGTATCGGCGGCATAGACAAAAGATGTGGCTGTAGAATCTATGTGTCCGGGGGCAATTTCGGCAACCGTGGGTGGGGCAATCAGTTCGGATATTGGTTTGTCTTCGCCATTTTGGCGTACAAAGGAGCTATTAGCCGTATTTTCGAGGAGCCGACGAATTAAATAAGCCATGCCGGGTAAGAGATTACCGTAGGGAGAATAAACCCGTACCCGATGACCTCGCTTGACCAGTGCCTGAGCCAATTTATCGCCCATGCCATAGAGCACCTGCATTTCTATTCGCTGGGGGGGAATGTTGAGGGTTTCGGCGATCGCACAAGCAAGAGCTTGAGAGCGGACGTTATGGCTACCGATGGCGGCATAGAGATACTCGTGATGCTCCAACAGCAGTTGGGTCATACGTTCGTAGTTGAGGTCGGTCGCTTCTTTCTGGTCGTATACGGGCTGTGACCAGTGATTTTGCAGCGATTTAATAGTTTCTTGATCCCAATAGGCACCCTTGACGAGCCTTACTGTTAGGGGATGACCCCGTTCTTTGACCCACTCAATAATCTGTTCTAAATCTGCGTAGGAATCCCGCAGATAAGCCTGAAGGGTAATGCCTAAATCTGTACGACTGCGAAACTCCTCTTCCATCAGCAGTTCTTTAAGAATCTGGAGGGTTAAATCTTTATAGCGATATTGCTCCATATCAAAATGAATCGCCGCTCCTAGTTCTTCTGCGCGACGGAGTAAAATTCTCAGGCGATCGCAAACTCGCTTTTTACTGCCCAAGGGATTGAGGGGGTCAAATTGGGAATAAAATGCCGTTAACTTGACCGATACCTGGACTTGCGGGATCTCGACTCCATCTGCCAAATCGATGCCTTCTTGACGTTTCCAGCCTTGAGCCTTCTCGGTTAGCTGCTCAATTAGATCGAGATAACGTTGGAGATAGTCTTTAGCCTCGGCTTCGGTAATTACGGCTTCTCCCAAGAGGTCGATGGTGTAGGTCAAACCAGATTTACGCAGGCGCTCGATCGTCTTGACTACTTCAGCAATATTCTCCCCGGCAATATACTTATAGGCCAAAGTTTCTACGGCTTTAGTAATGGTAGTAGCCGCAGTTTGAGCCGGAAAAGAGTCGGGATCGCTAAAGTTAATCATTCCCTTCAGGGCACTAGGTAGCTCTACTGCCTCGGCGCTCAAATACTGCTGAAAGTGATTGGCAATCTCCGCCTTACTCTGGAGAGCCGGAATCGCATCAATGAAGCGAAACATCTGAACGCGCAACCCCGGATTGGCCATCGTCCACTCTAAAACTTTGTCATCCCAGCGCATCCCATCCCGCAGACGATTAAAAATATTATTTTTGGCTCTAGTACTTTTAATCAAGTCCTCGGCAATGGACTGAGTTTGCGACTCGTAACGGCTATCGTTCTTGAGGCGGTCGGCTTGGGCTACCACTTTAGTCAGTACTCCTGTAATTTTTGATTGAGAGTCAAAATTGGATATCTATTATATTTAGCTTCGACTATTAAGCTTCTAAGTCTCAGTTTAAAGTAGCGATCGCTGAATAATGTCGAGTAATCCTTCCAGAACTTAGCTTACTAAAAGTTTAGTAATGTTTTTGTCGGGAGCCGGTAAATATCAGGATAAGATCACATATACAGAAATTCTGCTTGCCTATCTATAACCTCAGATAGATTCTTTTTACACGAACTCCAAATCTAGA
>JBCBIN010000351.1:0-4386 GCA_038524555.1 Cyanobacteria bacterium J06623_7
CCACAGTTTGCCAAATATCGATCTGGCACGACTCAAATTAAGACGGAAAGAATTTTCTTAATCGCCGAAACAGGAGAGCTTACCGAACTAATTAAAACAGAGCTAAAGCATGGGGGATATCAAGTAGAAGTATTTGCTGGCGGTATCTCAGCCGCGCTCGCAATTCATCAGAGAGAGCCAAATCTTGTAATCTTAGATTGGCAGACCTGTTCTTTTACTAATTTTAATACTTACTACTGTTTGCGATCGACTAATAATTATGTGCCGGTGATTGCCTTCACGAGAGAGCCAGATCCCACCAGCCGAATTGATATTTTGCACGCTGGGGCAGATTATTGTCTATCTTATCCTTTTGCCATAGCAGAATTAGGGGCAATTGTTGCGGCTCGACTCCGGCAAAATAGACAGGAGAAATCGCCAATTTTATTGTTTGAAGACCTGGAATTAAATACCCTTTCTCGCCAGGTTTACCGCCATCAGCGAGCCATTTCTCTCACCGCTAAGGAATTTAACTTACTGGAATATTTGATGCTGCATCCCCTCCAGGTCTTAACTAGAGTCCAAATTATTGAATCAATCTGGGGTTTTGACTTTATGGGAGATTCTAATATTATCGAAGTCTATATTCGCTATCTCCGCATCAAGCTAGAAGCGGCGGGAGAAAAACGTTTAATTCATACAGTGCGTAGCGTTGGTTATGTTTTACGCTCGGCATAGCTATCTGGCATAATTGACGGCGGTTTGAAGTACTGGGCAGAGCCTAGTTACTCATCCTTAATCTCTAATTCCTAGTCTGTCATCACCCGACAGCATAACTTAGAAGTAGGGACAATTAATGGAAACGACGAAATTGCTGCCAATGATAAAAGTAAGCAAACGCACCGCCTCAATGCAAACCCGCGACGGTATCAGGCTGGATGCAGATATTTATCGACCCGATAATGATGACAAGCTGCCAATTTTACTGATGCGCCAACCCTATGGACGGGAAATTGCTTCGACGGTAGTTTATGCTCATCCTCGTTGGTATGCAGCCCAGGGATATATTGTAGTCATTCAGGACGTGCGGGGTCGAGGAACGTCTACAGGAGAGTTTGATTTATTCACTCACGAGTTAGCCGATGGCTTAGACACAATTGAGTGGGTGTTAACTCTACCCAACCAGACGGGTAAGGTCGGCATGTATGGCTTTTCTTATCAGGGCATGACTCAGCTATATACCGCCGCTCATCAGCCAGCTTGTTTAAAGGCGATCGCTCCGGCGATGGTGGCATACGATCTATATACCGACTGGGCTTATGAAAATGGCGCATTTTGTCTTTTTGCCAATCTTGCCTGGGCAATTCAGCTAGCGGGAGAAACAGCACGTATTCAGGGTGATGAAAGGGCATATCTAAGACTTAAAGCCGCATCGAGTAATTTGCCTCTTAATGACACCATTCCGGCTAATCCTGAGTTAATGCGCGAGCTAGCTCCCCATTCCTTTTATCATCAGTGGCTGCATAATCCCCAGCCTCATGCCGAATATTGGCAACAGCGATCGCCAAAATATCTGTTAGAGAAAGTAGACCTACCCATGCTGCACGTCGGCGGCTGGTTCGACCCCTATCTGCGGGGAACGATGAATCTCTATCAAGCCATGGTAGAGCAATCCGAGCAACCCCAACATCTGCTGATTGCACCCTGGGGACATCTGCCCTGGGGACGAAAACTGGGGGCAGTAGATTATGGCGTGGAAGCCCAAAACCCAATTGACGCAATTCAGATTCGCTGGTTCGACCACTGGTTAAAAGATATCGACATCGGCTTATTGCAGGAAGCACCCATATCTCTCTTGATGATGGGTAGTAATAGTTGGCAGGAATTCGATAAACTGCCGGAGCAGCAAATTACCTACTACCTTGGTAGTGACGGTTTAGCCAGTATGCGTGAAGATAGCGGTCTGCTGTTGTCAGAAGAATCAGCGTCCGAGCTTATGTCCCAGAAACTATTAGCAACTGATTTAGGTGAAGTCGTTACCGAATTCGATCGCAGTATTGATATTTTAGTTCACGATCCCTGGCGACCCGTTCCTGCGTTGGGAGGACACGCTACCTTTCCTAGTGGTTCTTTCGAGCGATCGCATTTAGATAGTCGTTCGGAAGTGCTGACCTACACCTCTGCACCCTTAAAATCGGCTTTAACTTTAGTCGGGGCGATCGCCCTAGAGGTCTACTGTGCCGTATCCAATCCCAGCTTCGATCTCTGTGCGGTGCTTTCTGTAGTTAATCCTCGGGGTGAAGTGCACAACTTTACTCAGGGATACATCCGCGTTGAGACATCCACTAGCAATCCGAGCTTAATTTCAATTCCGCTACAGCCAACTGGAATGCAAATTGCCCCCGCCCATAGTCTTCGTCTCAGTCTGAGTGCGACCTGCTTCCCCGCCTATCCAGTTAATTCTGGCGATGGTAAACTACCCTACGAATCCCGTCAGATAGATAATTCCATTATTACCATTGAGGTTTATACCGGTGCAGACTATCCTTCCCGCCTGAAAATTAACGTTAGTCCCGAATAAGAAAATTTACCTATCAACAACACTTAGGGCTTCGCATATTGGGACAGTTTTAAAAAGATTTGATGAATACTAACAAGCATACTATCTAAACTGCACCACAGTTAGCCTGTACTTGGGGTAGCCTAGCTCGCGCACCGTCAGTTGGATAGGCGGTAAGCATAATTACTCCTGATGCTGTTACTTTGATGCCCCTGGCTGGCTGTATATTGCCTTGACTGGTAACAATTGCGGGTGGGATTGTCGGCGTAGATGCGGCGGTGTCATTAGAGATAATATGCTGCGAATCTAGGGGTAAGTCTGGTGCGGGAGGAATACCACCTTTCCCACTCAGGGTAAAACTGTTTTGAGTAGCGGTTGCTCTATTGCTTCGACAGGCTTGAGCGGTTGTTAGCTGACCATCGACTAAACTAGCTGGTGGTAGGGAAACTCGCTCGAATAGATTGACTAGGGTTTCTTCAGCAATACTCAATCTCGCACTGGCTTCAAAATCATTGCGACCATTACCCGACTCTGCTAATCCCGGTTCGATACCAAAGACGCGATCTACCCGCACATCAATATTGCCGCCCATACCAGTTCCAGCATTGGCGATAATGTCATTGCCGTCTTCGAGCAACCCAACGGGGAAAGCAACAATAAATGTCGCATCGATACTAATATTGCCGCCATCACCATCACCAAAACTACCGACGGCGATCGTGCTATTATTGCGCAGCTGAATTTGTTCCCGGATCGAGATATCGGCATTGCCTCCGTTCCCCGCTTCCGTAACGGCAGAGATTCTGGCATTGTTGTTAAGCAACAAATTATTCGAGCGCAGAAAAATATTGGTTTGTAAATTGTTGTTATCGGCGATCGCACCATTGGCTTGCCCTTGATTATTGGCCTCAATCGCCCCGCGATTTAAGCTTAGAAGATCGGTCTCGATCGTAATGCTACCGGGATTCCCCTCGGCTGTGGCTCCGCTATTCGCAAATAAACCAGTCCCCAAACCAGGAGAGTTCCCTCCGACAATCTCGACTAAATCTGAGGCGTTAATCTCGATCGTGCCGCCATTACCCCGTCCTCCGGGTAGCTCCTCTGTTGCCCCCAAGACGGAAGAGAAAATTTGACTCTCATCCCGCAAAGAAAAAGTTCTCGCATCAATAGCGATGTTGCCCCCGTTGCCCACCGCACCAGATTCTACGCCGGTAGAAATTTCTCCCATAGTTAAATTGATTGCTTCTGCCTCGATCGCAATATTGCCCGCATTTCCCCTTCCGTTGGTGCTGCTGTTCAATTCTGCATCGTCTGCTATTATGAGCGATCGCTCTACTAACAGAGTAATATTGCCGGCATTGCCTTCAGCTTCTTCGTCTACTTCGGTAGAAATTTCACTATTAATCAAACTAACCTCTCGCGCGTCGATGTTTATCGTTCCCGCATTGCCCCTACCCTGGGTACTGCTGTTTAATTCTCCATCATCATCTAGAGATAGTAATCCCGTGACGATGTTCAGCTCACCAGTTTCGCCGATGGCATCTTCCCCCACATTACCGAAAACACCACTATCCTCCCCGGCGATCGTAATTTGAGATGTAGTTTGCAGATTAATATTGCCGCCGCTTCCCGAACCAAACACCCCCGCATTAATTTGAGCACTGTCTGTCAGACTCAAACTCTCGGCAGTAAGATTGATTTCTCCGGCATTTCCTACCGCATCTTCGCCAACGAAGCTAGATATTCCAGTGTTGGAGTCATCATCTATCCTACTTCCTTCAAGATCGACTGTTCCCGTCGCGAGGATATTAATCGTGAAATTTCTACCGAAGTAGACGAAGAAGCTG
>JBCBIN010000352.1:0-4384 GCA_038524555.1 Cyanobacteria bacterium J06623_7
GATGGTAAGAAATCTAGCTAGGTTGTCGAGATTGATTATAAAATCAAACTTAAAATAAATCTACTAAGATAATGATGTATTTTAAGATTTACTTTAATTAATTGGAAAGCTAAGTGTTACAGCACCAGATGACCACTAGAGGAAAATATTTTAAGCCAGGAAAGATCCTGGTGGTAGATGAACATTCCCACAAAATTGAACTACTTAGCGTCATCTTAACTCTGCAAGGCTACGAGCTAGAACAGATAAAACAACCCAGTGCGGTATTATCGTCGGCAGTCGCTCGACCCCCAGATGTAGTTTTACTCAACCTCGTGCGACCCGAAAGAAATAGTTTTCAGGTTTGTCAGCAGCTAAAGTCCGACCTCAGGACTCAAGATATTCCGATTATTTTTATCAGTGCGATCGAACGAATTGACTCTAAGCTTCGGGCTTTTGAATGCGGTGCTAGCGACTATATTACCAAGCCGTTTGAAGTGGGCGAAGTAATTGCCCGAATTAATAATCAGCTACAGATTGCTCGCCTCAAAACTGAATTAAAAGCCAAAAATGCCCGTTTAGAACGAGAACTGTTTAAGCGCCAGCTAGTCGAGAAAAAGCTGCTGAACTTAAATCATCAGTTGGGTAAGTTAGCTGCCATTGATGCCCTCACTCAGGTTGCCAACCGTCGCATATTTGATGAATTTCTGACCCGTGAATGGCAGAGAGGGCAAAGAGAGCAACATCATCTCGGTTTGATTCTGTGTGATATTGATTATTTCAAGCTCTATAACGATAATCTGGGTCATCAGTCAGGGGATTTTTGCTTGAGGAAAGTCGCCCAGACCATTACCAAAACGGTCAAGCGTCCGGCGGATTTAGTAGCACGCTACGGAGGAGAAGAATTTGCCATTATTTTGCCTCAAACTTCTGCTGCCAATGCCTTTCAGGTAGCCGAAAAAATTAGACTTAAAATCGGGCAGTTGGCTCTTCCCCATCCTCAATCCCCCGTCAGTAGCTATGTTTCTCTCAGCTTGGGTATCACTAGTGTCATCCCCCAAACAAAATATACCCAGAAGCAGCTCTTGTTAACGGCGGATAGAGCTTTATACCAGGCAAAAAAACAGGGACGAGATCGCTCGATCTTGATCACCGACTATACCGTGCCACTGACTTCTAGTGCGGAATGAGAGGTTGCTGATTTGAAGTATGAATTTTCAAAGTAGTCTTTCTGTAGCTATCCGTTTTCTGAACATTCACTATCAAGCAAAAATAAAATAGTTATACCTAGATTCAGCAACCCCCAGAATCATAAATAGAACTAATTTAAGTGGCTTAAGGAGAGAATTTAATACAAAAAGATTTTTGACCTAAATCCTTATTTTGAGGTGGTTACAGACATATCTAAAAGCAAAAAAAGCGACTAAAATCTTCAATCTAGAAGTGGTCTCAACTGATTTTGAAAAATTTAGGATATGCTGGGGAGAAATAGCTGAAAAACTTTAGTTTTCCAACCCAATATTCAGTTAACTTGCGGATTTAATCCTCTTCTTATCTATCAGCCAACGCCTTGTAGGTACTTTGAATGAGCTATTGCCTGAGTCCATCCTGTCCTAAACCCATAAACCACCCCAAAGCTAGAATATGTAAGGCTTGTGGTTCAAAACTATTATTACATGGTCGCTACCACTTAGTAAAAGGTCTGGGTAAAGGCGGTTTTGGAGCTACTTTCTTAGCTGCCGATCTTTCTCTGCCAGGGAAGCCTTTGTGTGTCATCAAACAGCTTCGACCTAATACAGATAATCCCAATTTTCTCTCGATGGCTAGGGAGTTATTCGAGCGTGAAGCCAAAACTTTGGGTCGGGTGGGTAATCATCCGCAAATACCCCGCCTGCTCGATTATTTTGAAGATCGCGAACAATTTTATTTAATTCAAGAGTTTGTTAAGGGCAACAATTTACAGCAAGAAGTCAAGAAAAATGGCGTGCTGAACGAAACTCAGGCTCGTCAGGTATTGAATGAAGTCTTAGTTATTTTGCGGGATATACATATACAGAAAGTGATACACCGCGATATCAAACCTGCTAATATCATCCGTCGCGAAATTGACGACAAACTAGTTCTAATTGATTTTGGCGTGGTCAAAAATCAGGTTCATAGTGCGGGGGCGGCTGCTAATCAAACTGCCCTGACTGCCTTTGCCGTAGGAACGCCAGGTTTTGCCCCTCCCGAACAGCTAGCAATGCGTCCTGTCTATGCCAGTGATGTATACGCCTTGGGGGTGACGATTATGTATCTAATGAGTGGGAAAGCACCAAAAAATATGGAATGTGACCCCATTACAGGAGACATTAACTGGTTTAAGTACGTAAAAGTAAGCGATAGCTTCGCAGAAATTCTCTTAAAGATGCTAGAGGTAGCGGTCAAAAATCGTTATAAAACCGCACAAGAAGTCTTAGACGTGTTGGATATGGAAAACCATATAGACAGTCTGGCAGAGAGTATGCTGAGTCATCCAGTTTCTAACGATGAAGATGTTAGAATTGCGAGCAACAGGAGCGGAATCGGGTCTTCTCGCCGCAGCAGCCGCAGTCAAATTACCGATCGCAATTCTCGTCGGCAAGGAGGTAGAAATACCACCACTTCTAGATATTCCCGCAGCAGTTCGAGAAATTCTGCCCGTAACGGCGCCAATTCCCCAGGAAAAGTAGCCAAAGCGCCCAGCAAGCCTATCAAAGTTACCTCAGAAGAGGTGCTAAGTGCCTATGATTCGGGTCGTAAAGACTTTGGCATGAAGGATATGAGCATGCAGGATTTTCAAAAGGCAGATTTATCTGAATCTAAGTTTCATCAATCCAAGCTGGTTCGAGTCAATTTTCAGAATGCAGACCTCAATCGTTCTAGCTTTACCAATGTCGATCTGCGTCAGGGTATGTTCCGTAATGCCAATTTGAGCAAATGCTTATTTATCTCGTCTAATCTCGAAGGTGTGGACTTAAGGGGAGCCAATCTAACCGGTGCCAATTTTAAAAATACCAAGATTAAAGGCGCTAATCTCTGTGGTGCTAATTTAAGCGATACTAGCTTAACTAAAGAGCAGCTAGAAGAAACTAAAACTAACTGGATGACGACTATGCCCAGTGGCAAACGCGGCTTTTGGTAATCGGTAGGGACATGAACTTAAAACTCAACCCGATTGTAATTTGTTTCCTGGCAGTAGGCTTATTGGCCTGTGGCAATCGCCAACAATTAAATTCGTCAACGCCAAAGAAAGAAGTGGTCCGGTCTGTTCTGGCTGAGTCAAATTCCCCCGTCAAAACTCAGCTAGAATACGATGACGTCGTGACTATTAAGGATTCGGAGTACGTTGTTATTCCCGTAGGCTATAGGGTAAGAGCGGATAAGAGAATCATTTATTCGGATGCTGACCAGGTTTATCGGGCCTCTAAGTCGGATATTTGGCAGGGAACGCTAGCGGCAGTTAATTTAGTTTTTCACGGTCATCAGAGCGATCGCACTCATTTACTGCTCGATCGCAACGCTTTTGTGGCCGAGTTTGATTATCTCGCTAATTCCCAACCGATTAACAGTAAAATCGACCGCACGACGACAGTTTCTTCCTGTCAGCCACCGAAGGGAACGCCATTAGACCACCGGTTTACGCGGCTGATGCTCTACCAGATCGTCAAACAAGATACCGACCAGGATGGAGTGCTAGATTTTGGCGATGCCAACCAGGGCTATATTTCAGACCTATCGGGTCAAAACCTGCAGGTTATTACTCCAGACTTAACCAAGCTCAAGGGATGGCACTGCGACTATCAAAGGGAAAAACTGTTATTATTCGTGCAAGAATCAACCAAAAAAACTAGCTCTAAAGAGATCGACCCTCTAGTGCTCTATACCTACAGCCTCAATGGCAATAAACTTAAGCGCATTACGCCACCACAGAGCCATTTAGAAAATTGGCAAATCGAGCTGAAAGACGGTTCTATGTATCTGTTTAGCCGACTCGATGCCAATGGCGATCGCCAATATAATGCTGCCGATGAGACCCGAGTGATTAAATATAGTCTTGAGACGGAAACTGCTGTCGAAATTAATGACCCGCAGATTCGCCAATTGCTGAGCCAATAGTTGAGCCAGGAACCTATCCGACAGGGATATATTTATCAATAAACGATAGAGGCGCGCTCATATTTGCCGCAAATCCCAGAATATTGCGATCGCGATGTTCGTAGAGTAGTTCTCCTGACTCGTCATACAAAAACGTCCCGCCGCGTTGGGTAAGATAGCTAGCATCAGCAACGTAAGTGTTCCAGTGGCTTAATATAGCAATCGAAGCAAAGATTAGGACAGAATAAAGAGGTAGAGGAGAGTATAAACAGAGAACTAAAATGCCAGT
>JBCBIN010000353.1:0-4366 GCA_038524555.1 Cyanobacteria bacterium J06623_7
TAGTATTGATGACTTTCGAGAAAGAGTAGATTTAGCTGTTAAACAAACGTCCTAACCTATACTTCGATTGCTATACTGCCTGGGGGTCTACTCCTTCTAGCTCGTATATTACTCCTGCCGTGGGCGCTTCCCACTGACGAAATTTGTTATCCGGTTCTTCCGGACATTCTTCGCCTTTTGTTACAGCGGTTCGGCTACCGTGACGTACCCGTTCAGAAAAAGAGTCGATAAATCCTTCATCAATTGCCCGTCGGAACTTGACGAAATCGTCTAACCTATGGAGCAAGCCAGTTTTTGCTTCATGGGGTAAACCTTTGGTAAAGGACATGAAGTACTTCGCATTGGCATACTTTTGTTCATCACTATTAGCGCGATGTTCTGGATGTTTGCGGCTTCGGGCTAGTTCGGCTGCCTCTAAACGCACAGCGTAAGCTTCTTGACGACGATCGCTCATAAATAACTCCTGTGGTTGTATTGAGAAGCAAATTAAGCTTCTGTCTGTCACTTAGAGTCGTCTCCGTGTTTTTACGCAAGTCGTATTATTTCTTAATCAGAACATAATTCACCAGTAGCAAGCAGCAACTAACAAGTAACATCTACAACAGTTCGGACAAAATTTAATTGTTAACGAAACAATAGGGTATAGAGACTCAAAAAAATCAATTATCAACTACTTAAAACTGTTCTAACTGTTGACCTAGAGAGTGAAGAAAAAAGTCGAGCCAGCGCCCAATTCTGACTCCACCCAAATTGCACCGCCGTGACTATTGACTACCTTTTGGCAGATTGCCAGACCAATGCCCGTGCTCTCGTATTCCGAGGTGTAGTGCAGTCGTTGGGATATTTGAAATATTTTGTCGGCATAGTGCAGATCGATACCAATCCCGTTCTCCTGAGTGGAGAATAGCCAGTGATCGCTTTCATCTTGACTGGCATTAATCGTAATTACCGGTGCTTGTTCGCTAGTAAACTTGAGAGCGTTACTCAACAAATTTTGAAATAGCTGTCGGAGTTCTCGTAGATTGCCCCGAACTGTCGGCAAATTGTCACAATTAATCGTGGCCTGTTTTTCTTCGATGACTAAGCTTAAATCTTCCAGACAGTTTTTAAGCACTAAATCTAGCTCGACCGGGACAAAGCTGCTGTTCTTGTTTGCCCACCCGGGAATATGCCAGCAAATCGTCAATTAGCCGGTACATGCGATCGATACTTTTGGTGATGTACTCTCCATGTATGATTCTGCCTGTTCGTCAAAGCAGTGACCATAGTCTTCGGCGAGATATTCGGTACACATTCTGATTCTACGCAGGGGCTGGCGCAAATCGTGGGAGGCAATATAGGCAAACTGTTCGAGATCTTGGTTGGAATCAAATAGTTCTGCCGTTCTCGCTGCCACCTTCTGTTCGAGATTATGGTTAATCGCCTGGAGGAGATTGCAGGAAGAATTTAATTCTCGTTCGATCTGTTTGAGATGCTCTACCTCCGCCTGAAGCTCTTGATTTTGCTGCTGAAGCTGACGGCGTATTCTCGTAATACTCAAGTGGGTTTTAACCCGAGCTAGCACCTCTTCTTTTTCTGTCGGTTGGGTGATGTAGTCTACTCCTCCTGCTTCAAAGCCCTTCACTTTGTTGACTGTTTCTGATAGAGCAGTCAGAAAAATAACCGGAATGTGCGGGGTATCTTGGTCTGCCTTGAGACGGCGGCAAACTGTAAAACCATCCAGTTCTGGCATCATAACGTCGAGAAGAATTAACTCTGGTTGGGAATTGCGAACTACTTCAATCCCTCTGAAACCATCATCTGCCAACAGTACCTGATAACCAGCCTGGAGCAAATAGGTATAGAGAACCTTCAGGTTGTTCGGATTATCGTCTACGATTAAAATCTGGCCTCAATAGTTCTGCTGGTTCATTGCTTAGCGATCGCCTGTTGAATAAAATGACGTAATTGTTTGATCTCAAAGTGTTACGCTAATTCGATTATCTGCTCGGCCAAGAGCGAGTATTCTGGTTGAGCTGCAAGTAATTTAGCTGACTGCTGTACCTCGCATATGTTGCCCTGTTTGATTAGGGTCAACAACGAGTTTAGTTTATCTAGTGCGGGTATGTTGGATAGATTTAATTCGGCGATCGTCTGGAGGCTGGAGGCGGTCACATCCGAGAATGAGAGCAGAGACGCAAATTGTTAAAGTTCTCTCTAAATCTTGCTGTTGAACAATTTTTTCCAGCATTTCGACACCGTCAATTCCCGGTAGAGCATAGTCAAAAATAATCAAGTCGGGGTGGTGATGCTGGGCCAAGTCTAGACCTAATTCGCCACTATCGGCAGACCAGACTGACTGTAAAGTCAAAGGTAGCAAATAACTGGGTGAGCACATTACGACTATCGTCGCTATCATCTACTAGTAGAATCGACGGCGCGCGACCGCGATAAACTATTGGGCAGTTTGGTATTGAGAGGTATTGCTGCTGCCTCTAGGGACTGTTTTTCAACAACGGGGAGAGTTAAATCAAACCAAAAAATAGAGCCTTTTTTGGGCATACTCTCAACCTTAATCGCACGACCCATTTCTTTAACGATATCTTGACTAATCGCCAAACCCAAACCCTCACTTTTAACGTTGTCAGATAGGGACTGATTGAAGAGTAAAAATATTGACGATTGTTGAGCTGTGGCGAAGCCCGTTTCCGTATCTTCAATTTGAAGATAAATTGGCTCGGGAAAGAGGTCGCGATCGCGTCTGCCAATGATACTAGCAACGGTTTGGTCGAACAGATCCGCCAGAGCATAGGTTCGCCCACTGATAGCGCCCGCCGGCATCTTTAACAAAAATAACGTCGGGGGTAGCGTCAATAATAGTTTGCATCAGTGCCAGGTTCCTCTTGATCAGCGCTAGGTTTTTTTGTCTTTTGGTTACGTCGCGATCAAAAAATTGACAAAGATTAAAACAATGCCCTCTAAAACGCTACTCTCGGTGCGGTAGGAGTTGACCCGCATCAAGAGGTTAGAAGCGTAATCGCGGAGGGTAACTTCTCGTTCTGGGGGTTGTTCACCGGCGATCGCTTCCCGGAGTAAACCAATTAGGTCTTCGATATCCATGTTGTGATCCAGATGAGCCAAAGGACGACCCACATCTGCATTTACCAGGGAAATTGCCGCCGTCGCTGCACTGGTAAACTTACGAATTTTGAGCTGCATATCGAGAAATACTACCCCAATATCGGTGCTCTGGAGCAGATTATCTACGTCATTATTTAGCCCCACTAGAGAATGTTTTAAAAGTATAAATGCTGCTCTTTTGCCCCCCATATGCAAAGCCCTAAAGGACTCACTTCGCATCGCGGTATCCTTTAGTAAATCCCCCAGGGTTGGGGGATTTTGAGTCGTATTCTCCCCAATTTTGATGGGCAAGGGGAGCTAAATCAAGAACCCATTTGTATAAGAAATAACTTCTCAAACACCCTCTTAGTCTGCTATTCATGCAGGAGGTCTATTCAAAAATAGAACTCCACTATCTGGGTTAACAACTAAGCCACGGCATCTGCCACTGGTTCACTGCTATCTGCCTGAAACTGTTTATCTAGGGCTAAAAACTCTGCTAGTTGGGCTTCAATCTGGTCGCGCACAATCTGACGATATTCTAGAAAGTGCTCGTTGTGGGCACACATAGTTAAATAATGTTCCCAAACCCCTGGGTTATGGCGCATAATTCCAAACAGATGATGCCAAAACTTCCAGCGAGTATTGCGTTTGAATCCCTGACGCCAGACGACAATAGCTAAAGCACGTAAATCGACCCAAGAAGGTAGTGTAGCGGGTGCTTGATGTTGGGGAGTACCTAACTTGAGAAAACAACGATAAACACGATCTAAGTATTGCTTGGGTTCGTATAGAGTCCAAAAAGTTTCGATATATTCCTGGGCAATATCTTCAATAGGGCGTGTGGGCACAAAATTCATCAGGGTAGTTTGGTTGATATCCAGTCTGGTACTGTCTCGCAGACGATTTTCTTGCTCTAGCCGATCCCAAAGAGCAGTTAGAGGTAGGGCTTGCAGCATGCCAAACATCGCCGTAGGAATAGCTGCCTCTTCGACAAAATTGATGATTCTCGTTCCCGCACCTTTCTTTTCGTTATCAAAACCAATAATAAAGCCAGCCATAGGACGCAAACCCGCCCGAATGATTTTATCCACCGTATCGGCAAGAGAACCGCGAGTGTTCTGAAACTTTTTAGTTAGCTGAAGACTAGACTCATCGGGGGTTTCAATCCCCAAAAACACGGCATTAAAATTACACTGCACCATTAACTCCATTAGTTCTTCATCGGTAGCTAAATCGACGGAGGCTTCGGTATTAAAATCGAAGG
>JBCBIN010000354.1:0-4346 GCA_038524555.1 Cyanobacteria bacterium J06623_7
TTTTGATAATTTAGCTTTAATTGATGCTAGTGGTACTGGTGGCGGAGATATTAATATAAATGGCAAAAATATCAAAATCTTAAATGGTTCGGCAATCATATCCAATACCCTTGAAAATATTGATGGTGGAACAATTCAAATTCAGGCATCTAACTTATTAGAAATAAACGGCAGCGATATTTTTAACACTAAAATAGACCCAATTTTAGCTCAGTTTGAAATATTTTTACCTTTTGCAAGTCAAATTTCTAGCAATACTTTCGGTACGGGGAAGGGAGGAGATATTAAGATTACTGCTCAAAGTCTCAAGCTAGTGGATGGAGGAACGATCGAACTACTAACTGTGCCTGGAAGTACAGGTGATGCTGGGGATATATTTATTGTAGTAGAGGACTCAATTGAATTGAATGGTGTAAGACCTCTGTTAGGAGTAGGCGAAAATTCGGAAGAATTGATTATTAACGGAATATCATTGGATACTGCCATCGATCTCAATCAAGCCAGCGAAATCTCGACTGCATCAATTGGCGAGGGGAATGCCGGAAGCATCAACATAATAACAGAAGACATTCGTTTATTAGACGGTGCAACAATCGCCGCTACTCCATTTTTTATTGGTGAAGGAGGTTCTATTAATATAGATGCGGAACGTTCGGTTGAAATTATTGGAGCTTCTCCTAGAACGGGAAGTTCTAGCAGCTCTATCACGGCGAATACTTTTGCCGAGGGAAATGCTGGCAGCATAGACATTAATACAAATAAACTAGTTGTTAGAGATGGAGCGCTTTTAATTTCTACAACTGCCAATGAGGGAGATGCAGGAAACATTAACATTAGAACCCTAACAGCGGAAATAGATGGATTTCGCGCTAGTGATGGAGTTTCTAGTTTAATATCTGCGGAAGCAATGGGAAGTGGAGATGGAGGGGATATTTTTCTTAATAGCGATCGCCTGGTAATTAGCGATCGCGCTAGCATCAGCGTCCGGGCAGCAGGTCAGAGTGTACCGGGTAATTTGATTGTTAATGCCGAGACAATTGAACTCAGCGGTTTTGCTAGCATTACGGCAGAAACTGAGTCTGGTTCGGGGGGCAATATCGAGCTTAACGTCAGGGATAATTTGATTTTGCGCGACAATAGTCTCATCTCGGCTCAGGCATTTAATAGTGCTAACGGTGGAAACCTTAGTATTGATGCTAATTTTGTGGTCGCTTTCCCCGAAGAGAATAACGATATTTTGGCTAATGCGGAATTTGGTAACGGGGGAAATATTACCGTCACGGCGGAGGGAATTTTGGGTTTGTTAGAACGCCCTTCTCAACCACCCAACCAGACTAATGATATTGATGCTAGCTCTGAATTTGGTCAAGCGGGTACGGTGGAACTACAGTTTCCCCAGGGAAATACGGATAACCCTCTGTCACGATTGGACTCTGATTATGCTGATGCAGCAGAGTTATTTGAGAATACTTTTTGTAAAATTCGCGCCAACAGTAGATTTATTGCCACTGGTCGTGGTGGTATTCCGCGAGTTCCCGATCGCCTGTTGCTACCAGAACATACTTGGACTGATTGGCGCATGGTCGATACGGAGGAGCAGGGAGGCGAAAACAGAGTGTCTAACGCTACAGATATAGCCAAAAACCCAACAGAGCAAATTAGAATGATTCAGGGCTGGGCTGTCGATAGTTCGGGCAATGTCGTTTTAACGGATCGACCTTTAAAGATGGCAGCGAGGGCACCAGGATTGAAGCATCCTAACTGCAATGATGTGCGGGGTCAGCAGAACCATACGCCCTAATTTGGCTACGGCTAGAGCCGCGAGAATTGAGTAAACTAACGATTAAAAACCAGACATGGACATAATTCTCTGTCACCAAACGGTAGATTTTGACGCTCTCGGTTCGGCAATTGGTTTATCCCGCTTAAAATCGGGGGCAAAAATTGTGCTAACGGGGGGCGCTCATCCGGCGGTGCGGAATTTTTTGGCTCTCTATCGTGACGAGTTCGACTTGGCGGAGATGCGAAGTATCACTCCTGAAGCGATCGCCACGGTTTATATTGTCGATACTCAAAAAAGCGATCGCCTGGGGGCAGCGGCTAAGTGGCTGAGTTTGCCTAACATCAAACGGATTGAGGTATACGACCATCATGTCGATGCGACATCAGATATTGCGGTAACCGAGATTCACACGGAAGCAGTCGGCGCAATTACTAGCTACATTACTGAATTATTACAGCAGCAGCAGGTTACTTTAACTCCATTTGAAGCCACCGCCATGGCTTTGGGCATACATGTAGATACTGGCTCTCTTACCTTCGACCAAACCACTCCCCGGGATGCTAGGGCGATCGCTTGGCTGATGGAACAGTCGGCCAACTTGAGCATTATTAGCGAATACAACGAACCCGGATTATCCAGTCAGCTACAGGAATTATTAAAAGATGCCCTCAATAGTTTGCAGCGTACCAATGTACAGGGGTATAGCGTTACCTCAGTTTTGCTCCAGACAGACAGATTTGTTGGCGGTTTAGCGACTCTAACCGCTAGATTAATTGACCTAACCGAAAGTGATGTGATGCTGTTGGGTCATCAGTACCATAAAAGTGATAGTTCTAAGCTCGTAGTTATTGGGCGATCGCGTTTGGCAAGCACCAATCTTAACGAGCTGTTTACTCCCTTTGGTGGCGGAGGACATGCTCAGGCGGCTTCGATGTCTACAACGACGGCAGAACCCCAGCAAGTATTTACCCAGCTACAAACTGCTTTAATCGAGCAGATTCCCCAACCGCCGACGGCAAGGGATTTGATGTCTTCTCCTGTCAGAACCATTCGTCCCGATACAACCATCGAACAGGCTCAGCGGATCTTGTTTCGCTACGGACATTCTGGACTATCGGTAGTTGATGCCAGCGATCGCCTGGTGGGCATTATTTCCCGTCGCGATCTGGATTTAGCAATTCACCATGGTTTCAATCGCGCTCCAGTTAAAGGTTATATGAGTCGTAATCTCAAAACCATTACGGCTGAGACTACCTTGCCAGAAATACAGTCCCTGATGGTGACATATGATGTGGGGCGACTACCGGTAATTGAAGCCGGGGAACTGATGGGAATCGTCACTCGTACCGATGTCTTGCGTCAGCTACACGATCGAGAGTTAGATAGTGCGACAGAGCAGCGTCAAAATTTAACTTCCCGTCTCCTGCCTACTTTACAAAATCGTCTCGAACCAGCAATTTGGCAGCTACTCCAAGAGGTCACTGCGGCGGCTCAACAGCGAGGCTGGAATCTATATCTAGTGGGTGGTGGCGTGCGAGATGTCTTACTGACTAACGATGGCGAACCTTTACTGTTGCAGGATATCGATCTGGTGGTTGATGGCTATCATCGCTCGACAGATGACCGGGCGGGGGTAGAGCTAGCAACGGTAATCCAGCAGATGTATCCTCAGGTCAAAGTTTCCATTCACGGTGAATTTCAAACCGCAGCTCTCACCTGGCATCAAGATGCTGTTTTGGGTAATTTACTGATGGACATTGCCACTGCACGAACCGAATTTTATCCTTATCCCGCCGCCAACCCGCAGGTAGAGGCTAGTTCTATACGTCAGGACTTATATCGTCGCGATTTTACGATTAATGCCCTGGCAGTACGCCTAACGCTGCCCAAACGCGGAGAATTTTCCCGTAAAGGAGATTTACTGGACTTTTTTGGTGGTTTAATCGATTTGCGATCGCGTCATATTAGAGTACTCCATGCCAATAGCTTTATCGAAGACCCCACGCGCATTTTTCGAGCAGTCAGATTTGCCGTCCGTCTTGATTTCCACCTCGAATCCCAAACAGAAGAGTATATTCGTTATGCGATCCAAAGTGGCGTCTACGAACAGCTACGTATTAGCGATCGCCAGACTCCTGCTTTAACTACTAGACTAAAAGCCGAACTAAAATATATTTTTCAGTCTGACTACTGGCTATCGGCGTTCAAACTCCTCGACCGACTCAATGCCCTTACCTGTCTCCATCCCAGTCTCAGCTTTACCAGAGAGTTAAATTATCAAATGCGCTGCGTTTCTCGATGGCTAGTCCGATTAGAACCTACATTTAGCGATCGCTGGTTAATTAGGCTCGAAACCTTAATTGCTCATCTTCCCCTCTCAGAAAGTATGGCTATTGCTGCTAATTTACAGTTGGCGAAAGATAGTTTACAGAGACTCCAGCAGATAGAAAAGTTAGAAACCGAAGTGGCCAGCCAGCTACGGGAAACAGTTAGCTACAGTCAGATTTATCAGATGCTATATAACTATAAACAGTTAACTTTAATCATCTTTGCTGCAAGGACT
>JBCBIN010000355.1:0-4343 GCA_038524555.1 Cyanobacteria bacterium J06623_7
CCAAAATATCATATTTTGGATATTCAATTTTTACTGTCTAAAGCTATGTCAATCGACTCAAAATAACCGCAAAGTTATAATTAATTATTATATATGAACTTATGTAGCGCAGCTTTTCTGGCAACTGGGCTATTCTTGACCTCGATAAATTATCACAGTCTAGAAGCGATCGCCAAAGAGGCACCGGACAATCCCCCAAGTTACTGCCATTCAGCCGATAATTTAGTTTCCAGTCCAGCATCAGCAATTCCTACCGATAGCCCTAATTTAGTCGCATCGACTAAGACTACTTCTGAGGTGACTCAATCTAGCTTCTGGTGGGCGGCCCTACAGTTCGATCCATTTGAGGGTAGACTAATTCAAGATTGGCTGGCCTATCCCCAAAAACAGCAGATTAATCTGGTTGTTAACTGGCAGTTATGGACTCTGCTCGATTATTTTGGGCGCTATCGATTTGTCAATCAGTTTGGTACCGTTGCCAGAAAATATGGCTATAGTCTCAATATTTTTAACCAAAAAGACCAATGTTTGGCTAGCTATAAATATAATTCCACCAGCATTCCGCCCAAGTGGGAGCTAAATTTAGAAGAATTAGGTCGGGGCAGCTTACCCATCGAACCCGCTATTTCTCAGCCTTTAGTTGAATAACCTGAGCTTGAGCTACTTTTGAATTTCTTCGCGTCTTTGCGACTTTGCGTGAGACTTTTTTCAATTGTTCTAATTTTCAATTTGAGGCAACAAAAAAAGAGCAGCATCATACTATACTGCTCTCTAAAATATTTAAATAGCCTAGATAATATAGACAGAATGACGACTCTATCTTTTCGCTAGCTTCTTAGTTTTGAGTTTACGTAGACGAATTGATTCGGGAGTCACCTCTACTAATTCATCTGAACCAATGTATTCGAGAGCGCGTTCTAGACTCATCTCCGTAGGTGCCTGAAGCTGAACTAGTTCATCTCCACTAGCCGCACGATGGTTGGTTAGCTGTTTGGCTTTACAGACGTTGAGATCTAAATCTTGAGAGCGATTATGTTCGCCCACAATCATTCCCTTGTAAACCTTAGTTCCTGGGGTGATGAAGAACGTGCCTCGGTCTTCGGCATTTTTCAAAGCATAGAAGGTAGCAACTCCTTCCTCAAAGGCAATAATCACGCCGTTGTAACGAGTCTCTAGTTCACCAGAGAAATCGCGATACTCCAAGAAACTATGGTTCATAATACCTTCACCGCGAGTAATGCGCACAAAGTCACCACGGAAACCAATCAGACCCCGGGCAGGAATAACAAACTCTAGCTGAGTTCGTCCACCGCTGTTCTGCATATCTTTCATTTCACCCTTACGCTGTCCCAAACGCTCGATACAGCTACCAACAGCCGCTTCCGGGACGTCTAAAACTAGATATTCATAGGGTTCGCAGGGCTTGCCTTTAACTTCGCGGTAGATTACCTGAGGTTGAGACACCTGAAACTCATAGCCTTCTCGACGCATGGTTTCAATCAGAATACCTAAGTGCAATTCACCCCGACCAGAAACCAAGAATTTTTCGGCTGAGTCACCATCTTCGACTCTTAAAGCCACGTTAGTTTCTAACTCTCGCATCAAGCGATCTCGAATTTGGCGGGAAGTTACGTAATCTCCTTCCTGACCGGCAAAGGGAGAATTGTTGACGGAAAAAGTCATCTGGAGTGTCGGCTCGTCAACCTTAATCAACGGTAGAGCCTGAGGTTCGCTGGGGCAAGTAATAGTCTCACCAATATTGGCATCGGCAAACCCCGCTACTGCCACGATATTACCCGCGCTGGCTTCCGGCATTTCCACGCGAGCTAGACCTTTAAAGCCCATGAGCTTAGAAATTTTAGCCTTGACCATTTTGCCATCTTCTTTGATTAAGGCAGCCTGTTGACCGGCTTTTAAAACACCATTATGAATTCTGCCAATAACAATACGACCAAGGTAGTCGGAATAGTCGAGAGTCGTCACCTGAAGCTGTAGCGGCTTGTCTACATCACCAGCTGGTGGTGGAACGTGATGAATAATTGCCTCAAATAGGGGTTGCATATCTACCCCTTCATCATCGAGTTCTTCTTTAACGAAACCCTGCAAACCAGAAGCGTAGAGGGTCGTAAAGTCACACTGGTCGTCGTCTGCACCGAGCTCGACAAACAGATCGAATACTTTATCTACCGCACCATCGGGATGGGCGCGGGGGCGATCAATTTTGTTGACCACAACAATGGGACGTAAGCCTTTTTCTAGGGCTTTTTTCAAGACGAAGCGAGTTTGCGGCATCGGCCCTTCATTGGCGTCCACAATTAGGACACAACCGTCAACCATTCCTAGGACTCGTTCGACTTCACCGCCGAAATCTGCGTGACCGGGAGTATCGACAATATTAATTAAAGTATCTTTATAGCTAACGGCGGTATTCTTGGACAGGATAGTAATCCCCCGCTCTCGTTCGAGGTCGTTGGAGTCCATGACACAATCTGGTACATCTTCGCCTTCGCGGAAAATACCCGATTGTTTGAGAAGTGCATCTACGAGAGTCGTTTTACCGTGATCGACGTGAGCAATAATGGCAATGTTGCGAATTGGAAGAGACATATGATTGGTCTTATAGACTTTTGTATCTTTTTCTCAAAGATTCTTAATGATTATAACTTAACTTTGTTTTTATTTAGCCTAAAAATGTTATGAGCAAAAAAATGATTAGACGCAAAAGAAGTTTTTTGCTGATAGCAATTATCGGCATTATCTTCGACCAGCTAACCAAATACATAGTGGTACAAAACTTTGGAGCAATAGGAGATACCTTACCCCTCTGGCCTAATGTATTTCATTTCACTTATGTAATTAATACTGGTGCGGCATTTAGTTTTTTTCGGGGACAGGTAGAAATTTTACGCTGGATTTCTTTAATTGTCAGTGTGATTTTAATTATTTTTGTTTGGTATTCGCCCCGAATTTCTCAGCTAGAACAATTTGGTTATGGCTTTATTTTGGCTGGAGCAATTGGCAATGGAATCGATCGCTTTTTGTTTGGCTATGTGGTTGATTTTCTCGATTTTCGTCTGATTAATTTTCCGGTCTTTAATATTGCTGATGTCGCGATCAATATTGGCGTTTTTATTTTAATTCTTGCGACTTTGCTAACCCCATCTAAATCGGAGCGAAGTAATTAGAACGTGTGATTACTGGGGTGGCACAATAAATTTTTTAAAGACACAAAAAATTTGCCCTCTGTTCTTGCAGTGGTTAAAAATAGCAGACTTTACCCGGCCATCATGGAGGTAATGGAGGATAAAATCTACTGATTTTATAGGTTAATGTTATGACTGACTCATCGCTAGGAAGTTAAGCAGCGATCGCTAGGCGGGACGATAGGTACGATAATTAATGTTAGGGAAAATATTATCGATGGCCTCGACTTTTTCTAGCCAGCCCGAATCAATTTTGCCAATTAAAATATCATCGTAGAGCTTGTTAAAACGCAATAAGTGCGATCGAGTGCGGCGAATTGCATAGGGAACCATGGTTCCGGTACGCATAATAAACGCCCAGTCAGAAGACTGTGCCAATAAAACTTCTCGCGCAGCCTGATTTAACGCCCGCCACTCTAGTTCATCGGCAGGTTCGCGACCAGCTAGCTTAATCATTCTCTCTGCTGCCTTGTGCAGGTGGGGATAGACCCAGGCATTGGTATCGTTTAACCAATACTCATGAAATCCTTTGTAGCCCCAGCTAGATTGGGAGGGGCGGCAGACCTGCTGAGTTGGCTCTTTTTGTAGATACTCAGAAAGATGAGTCATGTCGTAGGTTCCCTGGTCATACCAGCTCTTGCGGAACAAGAAATCGATAAACTGGGGTCCTTCATACCACCAGTGACCAAACAGTTCAGCATCGTAGGGGGAAACAACAATAGGCGGACGTTGGAGCATACCGTGCAAATTCTGAATTTGGCGCTCGCGGTTATACATAAAGTTACCCGCATGTTCGGCTGCTTTTTCTCTTGCCCAATAGGGGTCATATAGACCTTTTTCGGTTAGACCACCATCACGACTAGTAATTTTATGATATTTGATGCCAGTATTCTTACGCTGACCGTTGGGCATGATGTAGGGCTTGATATACTCGTACTCTGCTTCCCAGCCCAAATCCTTATAAAACTCGCGATATTCTACCGCCCCGGGATAGCCCACCTTAGAAGACCAGACCTGTTGAGATGATTCGTGGTCGCGACCAAAAGCAGCTACTCCAGTTTCGGTATAGATTGGGGCATAAGACCCATGGCGCGGACGGGGACGAGCGTAAAGAATACCGTGTCCATCGGTCAGAAAGTA
>JBCBIN010000356.1:0-4338 GCA_038524555.1 Cyanobacteria bacterium J06623_7
AAGAATAATTTTGTAGGCGATTGTCATTTATGCATTCTTCAAACAATACGATAAAGTTGAGGTGGTTGATAATGCAGCTAACGGTAAAGATGGCTTGCACAAGGTAACGGCTCATCAACCAGATGTGGCGCTGGTGGATATCGGTTTACCGGATATAGATGGCATTGAGGTAACGCAAAAGCTCAAGCAATATCAAAAGGATAACCCCGATTTTAAGACCAAAATATTGATGTTGACGATGCATGACAGTGAGGATTCAGTCATGGCGGCTTTTGCGGCTGGAGCAGATTCTTACAGTCTGAAAGATGTCAGTATGGATAACCTAGTAGAGGCGATACACAATACCCATGATGGCAATGCCTGGATCGATCCAGCGATCGCTCGTATTGTTTTAAAGCAGGCTCAATCGACTCAAGCGGAATCCAATTCAGCTAGCGTTGCGGCTGCGCCAACAGCCACCAAAGAAGATACCCAAGCAATTACCGCCGTCGCGGAAGAATACCAGCAACTAATTAAAACTTACCCTCTAACCGATCGCGAGCTGGAGGTATTAGAATTAATCGTCGCGGGATGCAGTAATGCCGATATCTCGAAAAAGCTATATATTACCGTTGGCACAGTTAAGACTCATGTTTGCCACATTCTGAATAAACTGTGTGCTGATGACCGTACCCAAGCCGCAGTAAGAGCTTTAAGAGCTGGGTTGGTTAAATAAGTGAGCTGAAGTCTGAGTAACTTGTAAATGAGTCTACAGATTGGCTGACCAATTTAACGTGAAAACACGATTTAATCTAGCTTATTATTGACTCTCTTCGTTGAGAACAGAGTTTAAATAATTAACTTAATTAACCTAGAGTCAGTCTTCTTTATTCGCTATACAGCCCATAGCAAAGATACTTCTATTCAATCTAGCCAATATCTACAAGCAGATCGATAGATGCATCTTGATTACAGACAAAATTGCCAAAAGCGGACCCATGATTATCAGCCTCTGATTTTCGTGGTAGATAACGATCTCGATAATTTGATGTTTGCTAACTATATCATTGAGTCTATGGACATGGGTTTCGTTGAGATTCAGGACAGCAATAAATGTCTGGAGTTGGTTTATAAACTATTGCCGGATATTGTTAGGGCGATGGCTCAAGATAGAGAACTAGCGTCTATTTCGACCATTGCTGTTCCCGGATTGACTAAACCTGAAGATCGAGAAAAGTTGATCGCTGCTGACTTCGACGCATATCTCAGTAAACCCTACCTAATTGAGGATCTAGAGAGTAAAATCTATCAATTGCTCAAATGTCCCTTGGTTTAAATTCAAAAATCGCGATCGCACCGGTAATATCGCTATCAATTGCCGTATCGCTCAAAAAATCTATCACCTTTACCGCCAAAACTTCTTCAATAATGGTCTGAATCTGGGGCAAAATAGTCCGATCTACTGCTTGCCTAATTTCCCAGGCTAAATCGAGTCGATTACTCTACTGCAAGAATTTTTCTGGCGTCAACTAATATTTGTTCTGTATTGGTCAGAGAATTTTCAATGATGATGGCTAGTTTTGAGCCCAAAAGCTGGCAGATAACTTCCTAGGGCTGATGACCTAATTCGATCCATATCAAAACCCAAGTCTCGAAGTTGAGTAAGTGCTGCTTTGGCTTCTTGGTGGGTGGGAAAAGTGCCCACAGCCCGTTGAAAATGGCGATCGCTCATGCAGGGAATTTCGGTGTTATGGATGCACTAGTATTTTAGAAGCGAGCGCGCCCGCGATACGTCTCTCTACAGATGTAAAAATAATAGCAGTCTCTTGCCGTTAGAGACAGTCAGGAAAACACCAAAATCTCTCTCGTAGGGGAGGTTTCTATCTGGATTTATCGACGGAGATTTGAGCAATAGAATATTTAGGATTTTTTTAACAGATTTTTAAAATATTGCGATCACACTTAATATCCTGCTGGAGTACGGGTATTATGTGGGGTATGACTCCAACGCCGTTAAAGGCGCAAACAGTTGATTCGATATAAGTTTCCACATCAGCGATCGCCAATGCTCAACAACTATTAGAGCAAAGTCAGTCAAAGCTAGAAATATTAGACTATCTTAGAGCGATCGCCGACAATCAATCAAGCAATTTTACTCAATCCCGACGAGGCAGATTACTACTATCAGCGGGGAGTAATTTTAGGTCAGCTAGTGTCTTGACAAAGTGCCGTCAGAGATTTTGATGCAGCGATTCTTCGTAATCCCCATCATGCTCGCACCTATCTCCAGCGTACGGGAATGTTATTTAATATCGGGTCGAGTTTTCAGATTACCGACTATCGGGGCTTTGACTATCAGTTTGATGGCTTGGAACGCGATCGCCCAGAAGACGTCAGAGCGGTATTGGATTCACGCACTGCTAGAGATTTGTTTGCCCGACAGGGAGACATAGCCGGATATCAAACAGCAGAACGCTTGCTCCTGCACTTTACGCAAGAATCTCAACCGAAATAAATTGAGCTTGATCATCGCCTTTAAGCAGCTTTTTTCTGAGCGTAACCCCAGCCACTTTGTTCGTAGCAGTTAGTGTATTGGGGATGAGTTTTTACTAGTAGTTCCCATACTTGGCGCACTTGTGGTGTAGTTCTCTCTTCTAATGGCTTCCGTAAAGCCCACTTAGCTTCGATATGTTCCATCGTCCAATCGAGGTCATCAAAGATAATCCAGCCTCCAGGATTCAACAGCTTATCTACTAAGAAAAAAGCATACCCTGTGTTATACCAGTCATGACCGCCATCGAGATAGCACAAGTCAAATTTCGGGGTGTTAGCTTCGATGAGCTTCATCAATCGCCAGTTATAGGAAACTGGTTCGTAGTAAAGCTCGACTTTATCCCTATAGCCACATCGATCTAGTAACTGCTCGATATTTGGTTCGCGTTTTTCGGCACTGAGAAGATCTATAGTCAGTACGGAAGCGTTGGCTATTCCTTCTAGTGCAGCCGCCATATAGCAGGTAGATACCCCGTGATAGAAACCTAGTTCGAGAATACGAGAGGCATTGTTTTCTTGAATGAAATCTGCCATTGTCTGGGCTTTCGCTAGACTCATATAAGGTAGATCGCCAACTATTTGCTTAACTTGAGTGAGATTCATCTGGGCTACATTGCGGATAAATATTTCTACTACAATAAAGCTACTATTTGCAGCGATCGTATAGCAAGGCGAACTAGAAAAACAATGAGTAAATTTAAAGCATTGAATTGGTGGAGATATTTGGCGGGAATATTGATAGGAGTTGTAATTTTTGTTGGTCTAATTCCTAGTTGTGCTGTAGTATCTTCTCCCAAGTTTGATGCTTTAGTTATTGATGAGACTCTGTCTTTTGAAGAGATTGTGGCTAATCTTCCTACAGCAGAGGAAATTAGGGCGATGCCTTTAGCTCCTCATCCTCGCTTGTTGGCTTCTGAAGCAAGGTTTGCTGAGATTAGGGAGCAGATTGAGACGAATGAAACGATGAGGGAATGGTATGAGAAGTTGCATCGATACGCAGAAAGGTTATTAGAAGAAGAATCTCCTAAATATGAATTGCTAGATGGAAAAAGACTGACTAATAGGATACATAGCCAAGTTACTGCTCTCGCTCTTGTCTACCAAGTAGAAAAAGATCGACGCTATTTAGATCGAGTTTGGGAAGAATTGAAAGCTGCTGCTGAATTTCCTAATTGGAATCCTTCTCACTTTCTAGATACAGCAGAAATTACTTATGCTTTCGCTGTTGGCTATGATTGGCTTTATCAAGATTGGAATGAACAGCAACGTGCCGTAATTAGTTCGACTATTGTAGAAAAAGGATTAAAACCTGCCACAGTTTCTTATCAATCTGGCGAAAGATGGACGACAGCAGAACATAATTGGAATCAAGTGTGTAATGGGGGAACTGGTATTGGTGCATTAGCTGTCATTGATGAGTATCCTAAATTGGCTAGCCAGGTACTGCATGAATCAATACAACGTTTACCAAAAGCCATGCGAAACTACATACCCGACGGTGGATATAAAGAAGGTATGTGGTATTGGCACTATGGAACTTTTTACAATACCGTCATTCTTGCTGCTCTCGGTACATCCTTGAGTACTGATTTTGATTTATCTAATATTCCTGGTTTCGATCAGACAGGTTTATTTCCTATTTATATGAATGGCACTTCAAATGTTACTTTTAATTTTTATGATGGAGATGAAAAATTTATCCGTGCTCCTGAACTTTTTTGGATGGCAGAGAGATACAATCAGCCAATATATACATATTATCAATTACAATCTACAGCACATGGAGCGTTAGACTTTATTTGGTAC
>JBCBIN010000357.1:0-4293 GCA_038524555.1 Cyanobacteria bacterium J06623_7
GAGGGAGAAGATTGCCTCCAGGTAGAGGTAGATTTAGTCGAACCGTTAGGTCGAGAAACCCTAATTAAGGTCAAAATTGCGGAAACGAGTCTCGGTCTTAATTTAATTGCCGACTCTAACAGTTTTCCTCGTCGGGGCGATCGCTTTAACATTCGCTGGGACTCTCAGCATTTATGCTTATTCGATTTGCGGACGGGGGATGCGATCGCCGAGGGCTGATTGATGTCAGGATCGATCCCAATTAGCCTTATTATGTCTTTGTCTCAAAGGTACTGTTTACTGCTTACTGCCACCTAAAAGTATGTCTCCAATCAATGCGACGAATTTAGCCTTTACTCCCGCTCTCGAACAAGCCAGGTTAATTAGAGAAGGTCGAGTGACTCCTTTAGAGCTAACTCAAATGTATTTAGAGCGGATCGAGCAATACGATGCTCGGGTAGGGAGCTTCAATTATGTCGCCACCGAGAGCGCAATCGCCGATGCCAAAGCTAAAACAGCCCAGCTAGCAGAAATTGCTGATGCTCAAAATCTACCACCTTTTTTTGGCGTACCGATTGCCATCAAAGATTTAAAATCCGTAGCGGATATGCCCCTAAGCTATGGAGTGGCTAGCTTAAAAGAACAGATTGCGACCTTTGATGAGGGAATTATTACCAGAATCAAACGGGCGGGATTTATTATTTTGGGTAAGACCGCCACATCTCAACTAGGTTCTTTTCCCTATACCGAACCAAACGGCTTTGCTCCTACGCGCAATCCCTGGAATCTAGACTATACTCCGGGGGGTTCCAGTGGTGGTTCGGCGGCGGCGGTGGCGGCGGGGTTTTGTGCGATCGCTCTAGGTGGTGATGCTGGGGGGTCGATTCGCGGGCCAGCAGCCTGCTGTGGTTTGGTTGGTTTAAAGCCCAGTCGAGGGAGAATTTCTTTTGCCCCGGTTGGCGATCGCTTAAGTGGTTTGGGAACTCATGGAGTTTTGACCCGTACCGTAGCGGACACGGCAGCTTTTATCGATGTGGCGACAGGTTATACGACAGGGGATCCCTATTGGTTAGAACCCCCCGCAGTAGATTTTGTGAGCCATACCCAAAAGTCTTTAGCAGCTTTGAAAATCGGTTATGCCAGCTCATTATTACCCGTCGGTCAGCCAGAACCAGAATGTCAGGCAGGTCTAAATAAAATAATTCAGCAGCTAGAGGCAATGGGTCATCAAGTAATGCCCCAAGCAATCGATCTATCGACTCTAATCGAACCTTTTAAAATTGTCTGGTCGAGTGCCGTTGCCGCTTCTGGGATCCCCGCCGAGGCATTAAGTCCGATGAATCAGTGGGTAATGTCGCAATCGGGAACCGCAGGAGAATACGTGCGCGCGGTAACTCAGATGCAGGTATTTGCCCGCCAGCTAGTTGGTCTCTTCGCTCAGTTCGACGTGCTAGTTACGCCAACCTATATGCGACCGGCAATTAGAGTAGGTGAATGGCAAAACTCGACTCCCGAATCAACTTTCGAGCAGATTGTTAACTGGATCTTGCCTTGTCCTCCCTTCAACGTTACGGGGCAGCCAGCAATTAGTATTCCTGCCGGTTTTGACGAACAGGGTGTACCGATTGGAGTTCAGCTAGTCGGTCAACCCAATGATGAAGCGACAATTATTGCCCTGGCGGCTCAACTAGAACGATCGCAATCCTGGACTCAGTTAAAGCCCGATAAATTTATCTAATGTAACCTTGATGTAAGTTAGCTTCGTTAAAGAGGCGTAATATGGAATCTGTAATCTTTTCTTAGCTCTGCTAATATTGCTATATCCTTGGCAGGGAGCTGCGGGACGGCTCATAGATTGAGTTTTCCTGTAGCTTTGACTTACTATACTGACCTTACGCAAAACAAGAAAAAATCAGTAGTTCAAACAGGGTGACAAAAAGATTAATGAACCCTTTGACCCTTGAGCTTTAACCCTTAACCAGCCTTAATAAACTAATTTGTTTCTTAAAAGTTACTGTAGTTCGACTCGGTGAATTGCTCCATCAACTGTAACGCGATCGCCAGTAACTAACTTGCGTCCCCGACGTTCTTCTGCCTCGCCATTAACTTCTACCATGCCCTGTTGAATCATAATCTTGGCTTCGCCTCCGGTTTGAGCAATTCCCTGCCACTTAAGAAACTGATCGAGCTTGATGTAGGAATTTTTGCTGGAATCATTCATGGTTGGCGGCGATAAAAATACTGATAGTTCTCTCTAAATCCTAGTCGATCGTAGAAGTTTATTCCGGCTTGATTGGCAACTTCTACCTGGATATAGGCTGTCGTGGCACCATTGTTGCGCCCCCAGTCACAGATTGCGGTGAGTAGTTGAGTCCCATAACCCTTACGCCGCTGCTGCTTGGCGGTAACGAGGAAAAAGATGCCTAAATAATCCCGTTCTAAAACTCCTAAGGCACAGCCACAAAAACGAGCGCGATCTTGGAGATAGGCATAACAGGTTGGATGGGGTATGAGATCGAGCATTATCGAAAGGGTCTGCCAGTGCTGTATTGGTACATTAGCAGCATGGACATAATTATCGAGCCATGCTTCGGATAACTCGCGGGTAATCGTCAAATTTAGCTGGGTATTACTAGCGGAAATGTCGGCGCGATCGCTAATTGATTTAACTCGTACGCTAACAGCATTTTGTTTGACATAGCCTAATTCGGCTAAAGTCTGGTCTAGAGACAACCATTGAGGATTAGTCGTCAGGCGAAAAATAGGTGGTAGGTTGAAGTTCTCGTATATTTTCTCGCAGCGCGCGATTTTTTGGCTTAAAAAATTCCCCCCTGGGTAAAGAGGAGTGACAGAATTAGCTCGTTTCGTGTAGCCGTCGGCAAAGCGCAGCAACCACCCCTCATCAAGAATTTGCTGTAGACATGGCAGAGCATTAAGGGACAGTTCTTCTAGAGTTTGTATTCGGTCTAAATCTCGTTCTCCCACCATAAGTAACTCCACCTAATTAAAACGACTATAAATCGGTTGGCGAACTTAACTCTATATTGCGATCACCAGTCAGAAGGCTGTTTGCCTGAGTTTCGAGGTCGCGATCGCTGGCGATAATGACCGAAGTTGTACCGGTACCGATAACGGCATTATTGCTGAGTTCGATAATATTAACGTTAAACATTTCTGCTGCTTCAGAGAAATCATCAGCCAAAATATCGATAGATAGAGTCGCATCAAAGGAACTACCGGCGATCGCTAGTTGTTCGGTATAGGTGCCCGTCGTTTCATCAAAGGTGGCAGTGTCAGAAAGATATTCATAATCCGTCAGGGCAATCGCCGTATCAGCAACTATTTCGACGGTGACAAAGAGCGTTTCATCACTGGGAATAACATCGCTGGCTAGCAAAGATATCTGTACCTGTGACTGGTCTTCGTCGGTGATGTAGGTATCGTCAGTAAAAGAAACGGATAGAGGTTCCTCGCCATTGGGCAACCGCAAGATTTCGATGCCGTTCACCATCGGATTTTCAATTTGGTGTAAAAACTCTAAATCTAAAGCACCGTCGGAAACTTCCACCGTACTGCTCACTACTCCCCCAGTTAAATGACCGAATTGGGCTGTCGGATCGATATTGGCAAATTCTGGCGTAATATCTCCCTCGACCGCCACATCAAATACTCTGGTTCCCACCTCTTGCGTCCCTTCATAACCATTGCCCAGGTAGAGTCTAACCTCGTACAGACCGGAAGAAACATCAAATGACCACTCCATCAACGCGTCACCGGAGCGATCCCAGCGTTCGCTTTGAAAAATTGCTGCCGGAACTGTTAAATTGGCTTGTGGCTCGACCGCAGTAAAGGTAGTAGTTTCATTGCTTCCGGCATTAACTAGGTTGGGACTATTAACCGAGATCGTATCTGCCAACCAATCTAGACCGCCATCGGTAGCGGCAATTTCCAATCCACCGGCGTTAACGCGATATAAAATTTCTGGCGAACTATCTGAACTATCTATCTCATCCTCAATTCTAAATGCCGTAGTTGCCGTTGAGTCTTCCGTGGCAGTAATAGCCAGATCGTCGAACACTGCTTGAAAAGTATTAGTATCTGCTTGTCCTGTATTGCTCGAAAACAAGCCTACCGCTAAACCCGTTGGCTGTTCGTTAACGGTATAGTTGCCGCGAATTGCCTCTAAAACCGCAGTCGATTCTAAATCGATCGCCGTACCCAAAACGGTATTACTCCCCGTCTCAGTTTCATAACTAATTGTGGGGGTAGCTGTAGCAGCTAGGGGATCGATTTCTAGGGCGAGCAAAATTTGAC
>JBCBIN010000358.1:0-4282 GCA_038524555.1 Cyanobacteria bacterium J06623_7
AGGGAATCAAAGCAAAATATCATCTATATTTAACGGTTTTTGATAAATTGAGTTTGTTATCCAAAATTTTAGGTAATAAAAAGGCAACATTCTAAGATATCTCTCTTATCTGTTGCCTTTCACCTTATCAATTTATACCGTTTTCCAGTACCGATTAGACACTTATGTCACTAGGATTTACATATCTTTAGCTATGGACTAAATCACGAGCTAAATCCTCGTTCTAAATCGGTCGTATCCCTATCTCAACTGGAGAGATTTGGGCTGGTTAAACATATGTACTGTGTCCACAAAGCGAGCAGTTTTCGACTGGGAAGAGATAACTAAGCTTTGAGTTCTCGCACCATCTTTAAAGAAGCGAACGCCGTTCATCAATGTACCAGGAGTAATCCCACAGGCAGCAAATAGAACTGTTTCGCCATTGGCTAGCTCTTCGGCGTTATAGACCTTATCTGGATCTGTAATACCCATGGAATTAAGTCTTTCTAGGTTGCTTTCTTTACTCTCGCCAATCAAGCCAGTTTTGACAATTGAAGGATCGTAAATTAGTTGACCTTGGAAATGTCCGCCTAAACAACGCATTGCTGCGGCAGAGATTACACCCTCAGGTGCTGCTCCAATACCCATTAGCGCGTGAATATTTGAACCGGAAAAGGCACAGGAAATTGCCGCCGAAACATCGCCATCAGCAATTAATCGTACTCTCGCACCAGCATCTCTAATCTCTTTGATGAGACCTTCATGACGAGAACGATCCATCACAACTACAACCAAATCTTCGATCGAGCGATTCAAGCAATCGGAAAGAATTTTGAGGTTTTCAGTTGCCGATTTGTTAATATCAACATGACCTTTAGCAGCAGCAGGAGCAGCCAACTTCCGCATGTAAAAGTCAGGAGCAGCAAATAGCCCACCTTTCTCAGAAATTGCCAATACTGCCATCGAACCATTTTGTCCGTAAGCAACTAAGTTGGTTCCCTCACAGGGGTCTACGGCGATATCAATCTCGATTAGCTCATCAGGATTACAAAAGTCTTTGGCATCAGGACGAGTACAGATACCAACTTCTTCGCCAATGTAAAGCATGGGAGCGTCATCACGTTCTCCTTCCCCGATTACAATTCGGCCACGCATGTTAATCTTGTTCATGCGTTCGCGCATTGCTTCTACTGCAACTTCATCAGCAGTATCCTTCTCGCCCTTACCCATCCACTTGGCAGACGCGATGGCAGCTTGTTCTACTACCTCAATAATTTCTAAACCGAGGGTTGTCTCCAGCAAGGTTTTCCTCCCTATTTGCTTATTGTTAAATTTCTTTTAAATAGCGATGCAGACGAGACGCAAAACGTCTTTAGTTCCCGAAGGAAACGATGGCGCATCTGCCCCACATAACTGCACCTAAAAACCATGAAGTGTCATGTAACAACTCCATTTATTAGCGATCTCTCAAGTCCAAAGTCTACCAGAGAGAGGTATCTCTCCAATAATTATTAATTTTCAATAAGCTCTAAAATAAAGCCTTGACGTATACTTGCGTATCTGATTTAGCTTTTAATTTACGAACCAAAAAATTGAGGACGACTTGTAAGAAACAATTTGTTTTTGCTATCAAGTAGGTATTTTATTATATTTTGTGACAAAAAATTAAGCTCACCCCGATAGTTAGAGAGAAAAGGGAACTGTAACTCCTGCGTGTGTAGAGGGAGGAAGAATAGTATCTGGAAACAGAGCGATCGCTTTTGGCAAGCAGATTTACTAGGATATGAACAGAGCATTAATCTGACTTTAAATACTGGGTAGTATCGACGGAAAACCTTAATTAAATATTTAACCCTGCCCTAATTAAGACTATTCCTAGTTAATCTAGTGATGAAGTTAATATCTTCGCTACACATCAAATATGGGTTAGTTGTTTTTATATGACATCTCAAGAATTATTGACTTTACTTTTATTGCTCAGTCCCGGCATGGCTTTATCTGTGATACTCATGCTAACCTTCGCCAAGGGAGGATAATCTGGCTTTGATGTGATGCCTCGTTCGATTATAGGAAATGAAATTTTTGCCACGGCTAATTTAAGCCAAATAGTGCATCCGGCTTAAGAACAGGTCTAGTATTGTTGGGTAATGCGGCTTGACCAAACTGCTAGGTTCTAAGGCATTAGCTAGCTAAATCTAAACCGCCATGGGGAGAAAATAAAAAGAAATGCTTGGCTTTGGTCTGGTCTTTACTCGGACTCATCACCTAAAGAATGGTTGGGTTGACTGGTGAGGCTTTCTTCTAAGTCCATTCTTTTTTCCATTTGGCATAAGAAGTAGCCCGTCATCATCGCTGATGCCAGCAAATGCGCCAAGTTTTCGCGATCTGTGGTTATTTTGACGTTAAAATCGCCTGACGGCAGCATTCCCACTAGCCCTTGAACGTTCTGGGAAATAATTTGCCTAACATCGGGGCTAGCAGAGGCGGCAATTTGTGCCAAAACATCGGGATGTTGCTGACGTAAATACTGCATCAAGGTGTTGTAATTCTGCTCTGGCGATTCAGAATTAAGAAAATCAAAATTAAAAATCATTCGCTACCCATATATGGATCTTCCTACTACTTTGACATAGTATTAGGGATAACCGCTAGTGAATAGACTAGCTAAAAATGGCTAGGATATAGCCATATTGTTGATTTCAAAGTATTGATGGAATTTATTAGTCACTTCTAACCAATAGGAACGACCATCTGCTTGCTCTCTTTTACGAACAAAGCCTAAGCTAACTAATTCTGCCACCTGTTGATAGGCACTACTTCCGCGCAGATCGATTAACTCTGTTTGCAAGATGGGATTTCGGAGCGCTACCGCTGCCAGGGTTCTTAAGGCTCCTTTGCCCAGTTCTGCCGGGACTAGTTCTCGAAGAAGGTATTCGTAGTCTGTTTTGAGCTGTAGGCTATATCCAGCTTCAGTTTCGATGATTTCTAGGGCGCTGTCGCGGTGGGCATAGTCATTCATCAATTCGATCAGCCCGTCTTCAATCAGTTCGCGATCGCTTTCAGAAAGCTTACGGGTTTCTGCATTTTTATCATGGAGACAGGTATATATCTCCTCAATCGACAAGGGTCTGCCCTTGATATAGATAATTGCTTCAATTTTGGTGGATAGTTTCATGGTGTTTCAGGGGCGATTTAACTTTTTTATCTTGCTTTTTTTATCTTGCTTTTTTTATTTGGCTCTGAAGTTGAAAAAAGTTAGCAATCAAAATTTATTCAGTCTCGGTCAGTCTTTTAGTAGACAGCAGCGGAAAAAAGTGTCCGACTGGCCCATTACCCCCGCCGATGGCCAAAGAGTATTCTAAAGCCTGAGTAATATAAGACTTAGCATTGACTACTGACTGCCAGAGGCTTTCGCCTAAAGCTAAATTAGCGCAAATTGCTGCCGAGAGAGTGCAGCCGGTACCGTGATTATTTTTCGTGGCTACCGTCTGATTGTAGAGGGTTTTAATTTCTCGACCGTCGTACCAGATATCTGTTCCTTGCTGAGTTCCCGATAAACTGCCGCCTTTGGCCAACACCACCGTCCCCGTAGTTTGATAAATAGCGATCGCCGCCTGCTGTAAATCTGCAATCGTCTCGATCTTAATACCGCTTAGTATTTCAGCCTCATAGCGGTTGGGGGTCACAATTGTCCCTCGAGGAATTAGCAGCTTTTGTAATACTGCGATCGCCTCATCATCGATTAGCTTCGCCCCTGTGCGGGATACCATAACTGGATCGACCACTAGCTGCTGCCATTGCTGTTGCTCAATCTGCTCAACAACCTGGTGCATAATTGCCGCATTTAATAACATGCCTGTCTTAACGGCATCGACCGCAAAATCATCACTGATAGCATCGATCTGAGACTTGACCAGGGATACATTCATCCCGGCAACTGCCTCAACACCCAGGGTATTTTGGGCGGTAACGCAGGTAACCACACTAGCACCGTGAACGCAGTGCATGGCGAAGGTCTTCAAATCTGCCTGAATTCCCGCTCCGCCACCACTATCAGAACCGGCGATAGTTAGAGCTATTTTAGTCACAACATTTATATCAGTATGGTCGGAAGTTAGCGATCGCATTAATGATCGATAATCCGTTGGAAGTTCACGAGAGAGAGCTCCTTAGTTTTTCGGAAAGCGTCGTCGCTGCAAAAAATCGGGAATTTCAATTCGACCACTATCTTTACCTGTTCGATTGCGATCAGCTTGCGGTATGGCGGGTATTCCTTGAAACACGTTGTTCGATTCTGCCTGAG
>JBCBIN010000359.1:0-4276 GCA_038524555.1 Cyanobacteria bacterium J06623_7
AAAGATTTTAGTTAAGAACTTTAACGGAAAAAATTAGCGAAACTAATTATCTGATTTCTTCAATATGTCGGGAAGCGAACTCAAGGCAGATCTCTGGATTAATGAATATATTACGCCCTGGGATATATACACCCATGGCATAACTAAGATTTTGGCTCACTGCCAGACGCAATATCAAGAAATGTACATTGTCGAAACTGGCGCTTTTGGGAAAGGTCTGGTGCTAGATGGTAAGTGGCAATCCTGTACAGTCGATGAATTTATTTATCATGAAGCTCTGGTTCAGCCGCCGCTAATTGCCCACCAAAATCCCCAAAGGGTATTAGTTTTGGGTGGTGGTGAGGGCGCTACTATTCGCGAGGTATTGCGTTGGAAAAGTGTCGATCGCGTGACGATGATCGATATTGACGGTGTAGTAGTCGAAGCCTGTAAGCAACATCTTCCGGAAATGCACCAGGGTGCGTTTGCTGACCCAAGAGTCGATTTAGTTATTGCCGATGCCCTCGAAGTTTTAAAACATACTACCGAGACTTGGGACATAATTATTTCCGACCTGAGCGATCCAATCGAATCTGGGCCTTCGTTTGCCTTGTTTACCAAGGAATATTTTACTCAGCTCAAGAGAGTATTAAATCCGGGAGGCTACATAATGGTGCAGGCGGGGCCGATTTCGCCTCCAGAAGTGCAAGACCATGCCCGCTTAGTTAACACCCTAAAAGCGGTATTTGCCGAAGTAACCTCTATTTCTGCCCCCACTCCTTCCTATGGGCGTGCCTGGGGATATGCTCTCTGTACGGATTCATCGATCGCCCTACAGCCAGACCCAACCGCTACCGACCGACTGTTGGCAGACAAAACTACAGGCGGCTTACGTTTTATTGATGGCATTAGCCTCCTGGGCATCATGCAGACACCTCTCTATATCCGTCAGGCGATCGCCGCTGAAACGACCGTTTATACCCTCAAACAACCACCCAAGTTTTTCGGCACCGGGGTTGCTACTGGAAACACCTAGCGGTCAACTAAGCCAAACCAGACTGCCAACAATTAAAGCGACTAAAATTAGGGCAAACCAGATAAATCCACTATCTTTGGTTTCTGTCGGTACTGCCTCCAGGTCTTCTAGCTCGATTTGTGAGGGTGGGGCAGGAGCTTTTTTCTTCGTTCCAACATAACGAGATTCGCTGCGCTCTGTCTGGGCGAGGTCGGGAATTTCGCTCATCCATTCTTTAGGACGTTCTAAAACTGGCGCTTTCATAATGTAGAGAATACGCTGTGCCTGTTCACGAGTTTGCAAATCCGGATGAGTAACCAATTCTTGCGCCAGAGCGATCGCCTCTTCGAGTTTATTTGCCGCTTGATATGCCGTGACTAGCCACACCCTCGCTTCACCACCCCGACGAGAATTGGGCGCAACTAAATCTTTTGCTATTTCTAGCTGTTCGATACTTTGGCGGTATTGTCCCCTTTCCAAAGCCTGTTTGCCGGCATAATATTTTTGCTGAAACTCGTTATTATTGGTCATTAAATTTTAGCGATCGCTATTCTAATTGAGGCTAACTCTGGTTTTTAATTTACCAAGAAATGTAAAATTTCTGATTTTCCCTTTCCCCTTACCCTTTGACTTTTTCCCAAACACTACAAGTCAGTTAACGAGTAGGTGCAAGAGATGGCTTACCCCGGACAACGCTAGAATATAGTTATCTAGAGTCAGTTACTTAGAGTTAGCAGCTAAATAAATCAGACAATTGACTCTGGTTTTAAAAGAGACGAGGAATAAATCGTGAATCGAGAACAGCCGCTCAAGTTTAACTGGAAATCAGTTTGTGGTGCGATCGCTCTTGCCACAGCTACTCTAGGTCTAGGCTCATCTGCTGCCCGAGCATCGTCGACATTTAACCCTGACAACATCGCAAGCTTCAAAATTGCCCAAGTAGGTGTGCGCCGCGTTAACCCTCCCACCCCGCTAAATCTCCGCCCTCGTACCCATATTCCCTTGCCTACCAATAGCCGCAGTAGCGATTATCATCATCGTGGCTATTATCCTCAAGACAGGAAGTACGATCACCACGATAAATATGGCTATTGTCACTACCATGATTGCGAGCATCAGCATCGTCGCGGTCATCGCCGTCGTCGGCAGAGAAAAGGGCCGGTAATTATTATTAACCCGGCTTCCTCTAGCTACAGCAATTACAGCACCACAGATGGCTATATTCGCATTATTCGCCAATAAGTAAAATTGATGTTCTTCAACTAGAACTCTTAAATTAGAACTCTTAAATTAGAACTCTTAAATTAGAACTCTTAAATTAGCGATCGCGACTAACTAACTCAGCTCATCGATTCGGAAGCAACAATCATCGAGCCAATACCTTCATCGGTCAAAATTTCCAGCAGGAGAGAATGGGGTAAACGTCCATCCAGAATATGGGCTGCCCTAACTCCCTGAGCAAGAGAACGCACACAACAAGAAACTTTGGGTATCATACCTCCAGAAACAACGCCCTCATCAATCAGCGTCCGTGCTTTTTGGATGTCTAGCTTGTTTAATAGAGTTGAAGGATCGTGATAGTCGTATAAAATCCCGGCGGTATCCGTCAGCAAAATCAACTTTTCTGCCTGTAGTGCTGCGGCAATTTCTCCGGCGACGGTATCGGCATTGATATTGTATGCCTGTCCCGCTTCATCTGCGGCAACGCTAGAAATAATCGGAATATAGCCACTCGTCACCAAGGATTGGATTAACCCCGCATCAACGTTAGCCACTTCCCCCACAAAGCCGACTCCTTCTTTTCCTACGGGACGAGCTTGAACCAAATTTCCGTCTTTCCCGCATAGTCCCACCGCTTTACCGCCGGCGCGATTGATTAGAGAGACTAGCTCTTTATTGACTCTGCCCGCCAAAACCATCTCTACCACTTCCATCGTCGGGGCATCAGTAACCCGCAGACCATCTTTAAACTGGGGCTCGATACTGAGCTTCTTGAGCCAGACATTAATTTCTGGGCCTCCACCATGGATGACCACCGGGCGCACCCCTACACTAGAAAGAAAAACAATGTCGTTAATTACTTTGGCCTTGAGAGAGCTATCTTTCATGGCTGCACCACCGTATTTAATCACGATCGTGCGATTGGCAAATTTCTGAATGTAGGGCAATGCCTCACTTAGGATCCGAACGCGGGTTGCTGCGGCCTCTTTAAAATATTCGCTGTCGTTTAGCATGAAGTTGCGAGAATGTTGAGAATTGTAATGTTTGTTCCTCGAATTACACGGCTAAACCTTTGATTTGAGTATTGCCGGAATCGATGATTTGATTTGAGCTGCTACCTCTGGAGGAGACTGCTCTGGCGTGGGGGAGATTCGCAGATCTGCTTGGTCATAAAGCGGGAGACGAGTGGCTAACAATGACTCTAGTTGGTCGGCCAACGGTCGATTTGTATCCTGGGCTACTCTTGTCTGTAAAGTATTTAATTCTACGTCTAGCCAGACAACCAGACCCTGACGCAAATAACTCCAATTGACGTTTGATTGAACTATGCCGCCTCCGGTAGAAATTACCGAACGGGTATAAACCGATAGTTCTGCCAAAACCTGGGTTTCTAACTCGCGAAAGCTGTCTTCTCCCGAGGTTTCAAAGATGCTGGGGATCGAGCACTTGGCGATCGCTTCGATTGTGCTATCTGTATCGACAAAACGATAATTGAGAGATTGAGCTAAATGCTTACCTACGGTGCTTTTTCCTGACCCCATCATGCCAATTAGATAGACATTTAAACCCTGTAACAAATCACTCATGGCTCTACTTTATTCTCGTCCGCGATTGGAAATCTGCATGGCTCATGACCATAATCTGAATGTATCAGTTAATGGACAACTAAGAAGCAGTAAATAGAGCTAGCAAGACGAAACCACGGTCGCCCCATCGATACTGGCTCGGACTGCAGCTTGGGAGTCATTCGGTCTATCAGAATTATCCAAGAGTTATCTTTATCTAGACAATCGCTATAAATACTTAGAGCAAATTGAGCGATTGCTGCCAACTTTACCCGTATTTTTCCGGTGATTTCTTTAAACAATATAAAAATGGTCTGCGGTATAAAATCACTGCTAATTGCAGATTATTCGACTCAGATCCGCATAAACAGGTGAATTTTGTCCTTTTTTTATTGTGATCTAAGTTGCTGACTACTTTATAAAAACAATATATTTACTGGTAGAATGCACAAATCAAGGTGATCTAAATTACAGAAAAAATACTCAGCTTTATCTA
>JBCBIN010000360.1:0-4233 GCA_038524555.1 Cyanobacteria bacterium J06623_7
CACTATAAGCTAAGGCAAAATACTCATCATAAGTACCCCGATCAAATTCCTCCTCAGATTTAATTTTTAGACCTATATTGACCAAGTAATCAATCATAGATTGCTTAATCTCAGGGGTGAAATTGTGGGTATCTATTTCATCTTTGGCAATATGCTTATCTAGGTAGTAGGGAATATCTCCCTGTTTATAGATAACGTTGAGAAAGTTAACTACGGCAGGTTCTACCTGTCCCAACCGGATGGGAATACCTTGCTCTAAGGTCAAATTAGCCAGCTTTTGCCACTGTTTTTTCGCTGTTTTAATCTGAATCCGCTTACCATTAAGTACTAATGTTAATAGCCGAGCCAGGAAATATTTTCTGGGTTCTCGATCAGCATAGCGTAGGACGGCGTTATAAAGCCCTACCAAATCAGTAGCCCGAACTACTTCCTCCACTAAGACTTTTTGGATTAAAGCTGCATAGATATCTTTATTCGAGAGCAGCATCCGTTTTGTATCATCGAGATTACTGCTATTCAAGCGATCGGAAAGGGTTTCGATCTGTCCTGTTATTCCTTCTTCACTAATTCTGGTTTTGGCATCATAATATCGCTCTTTAAAATACTTGGCAGTTGCAGCCAAAGCCTCGATCGCCAGAGGATCGGGATTTGCTTTCAAGCCATTAATCTTGAGTATCTCGTCGATCGCAATAATCGCGGATGGGGAATTGCCGGTCACGCTCATTGATTTAATACCTCAATTTTCTCAATTCTTAGATTGTCTTGGTTGTCAATTTGCCTAGTTACAAATTGCTAGATTCAGTAGCGGCAGATTGCTTTTGATTTGCTGGAGAATTTGTCTCTGGATTATCCGGAATGCCAAACAGATCGCCAATAACTTGCCAATTATCATGATCAGCAAAGGTATCGGGCAAATCAGTGACTATTTGAGTCTCACCATCATTGGTTGGGTTTTCCTCAGTACTAGAAAATCCAAACATGTCTTCAACAGTTGCCCAATTATCGTAAGCTTCTGCAGCTAATTTAGCTTGTTGAGTCGCTAACAATAAAGCTAGCTCGGCTTCTTCTTGTGATTCCCTCGCTGCCGTTGTAGAACGCTCGATTTTAGCCAAACTTCCGTCTTCAGCTTCGAGCTGTTGTAAGGTCATTTCTGCTGTTTCTATTACCGTTGACGATGCTTGTGCTTCACTGCCACTCTCTACGTCCAACTCTTCTAGGTTCTGTTTTTCTGCTTCTAAAGCTGCTTGGGCGCTGACCTGTTCCTCTTTGATGCTAGCTAGTTGTTGCTCGGCGGTAGTTGCATACTCCATCGCCTGTTGCGCCGAATTGTGAGCTGCGATCGCCATCGCCGAATCTAGTGGGGATCTGGTAACCTCTAGGGTAACTTGCCTCGCTTCTTGGACTAATTGTGCTACTGATTCTTGCAGTAGTTCGGTATCCTCTTCTGATTTATTTAGATCGAGAATTTTTGAGGTAACTAGGGATAAAATTTCCGCCCGTCTCTGTTTTTGTTTAGCCAGTAAGATATCTGATTCAGCTTGTTGTGCCTGGTCTTTCGCGGCATTGACCGCAGCTAAGATAGACGCTTTGGTTTCTGATTCCGTAACATTTTTGAGATTGGCGATCGATTGCTCGAAGGCTTGTTTTTGGCGCTCGAGCATTTGCTGATACTGCTCTTTTTGGGTAATTAAACGCGCTTCTAATTGCCTGATGCGTAGCTGTAAGTTTTTCGTAGAAGAGTCCGCACTGCTTCCCTTTCCCTGACTTTCTTTAGTCGCCAAAAATCCAATTGGCCCCTCTCCTCTGTAAGTCATGGTTCCAGTTAGAGTCTTCCCTCCATTTTTAGACTTAATGTTCAGAGCCACAACATCCTGCTTTGAACGATTTCCAATTACCCATTGACCCCCTTGACGCCAGGGTGCAGCCGAGCCTCCCCATTGATTTTTGACTCTATATAATCCCATGATTCTTCTCGATAATTTTTTAAGTGATTTACTCTGTGATTTCTTGAGTGATTTTTTTAGGTCATCTTATATTCCAGCAACCGCAAGGCATCGAGCAGATTTAACTTTCCAAACCCCCCTCGACGATGTTTAAATCGACTGTCAAGGCGATCGGCCGTATGCTTAAGCAGATACTTCACCTGGCTATCAGATAAACTTGCCCCCCGTTTTTGTAAGGCATAAGATTTCAACATTGCCACCGCTCCGGCGACGAAGGGAGAGGCATGGGAAGTCCCGGTAGAAAAAGCATAGTCACTATTTAAATAGGTACTGTAAATATTTGTCCCTGGTGCGACCAAGTCTACCTGTTTTCCGTAGGTAGAAAAGTGTGCCATGCTACCCATTTCATTCACAGCGCCTACAGCAATGACGTAGGGAAGCGCTCCTGGATAGTAGAGTTGTTCCGCTCCATCATTACCAGATGCGGCAACAATGGTGACTCCTTGACTCTGGGCATACTTGACCACCTCTTCATGGGGTAATCCACCTCCCGTATGTTGAATCCCCAGGCTCATGTTGATTACATCCGCACCGCGATCGATCGCCCATTTAATCCCCGAGTTGATGTTGTCTACCAAACCAGCACCAACTCGTTTACTACCCCGCTGCATTGCGCCTAAAACCCGTACGGGCAAAATCCGACATTGAGGCACTACACCCACCGGCATTCCCAGACCACGAGCAGCAATGATTCCCGCTACATGGGTTCCATGTCCGACTTCGTCCTCAGGATCGTCGTCATAGCCGAGATAATCGCCGATAAACTTACCCGCGCCGTCGATAATATCGACAAAATCAGCTCCTGGCAGTAAATTACTTTGATATTCAGGATGATCTAGGCTCACCCCCGTATCCAAAACCGCTACCGTAATTTCTGGATCTCCTTGGGTAAAAAACTCGTGTGCCTCATCTAAGTGAATTGCTGCGCGCGATCGGCGATCGGTAGTAATGCTCATCTGAGTTGGTAGCAGTTGCGGTAAGTCTGCTTGACAGATGGCTCCTACTTCCACTGCTTCGACCACAGACAGACTAGCAAGCTCTTGAATTAACCGGGGTTCGATCTTCTGATTGTGTTGTAAGATCAGCCGATAAATACGGTTTAAACCTGCCGCCAACTCAGTCTTATTCCAACTTCGGTCTTTCGGAGCATATTCTTGAGTAATCCAAATTGGAAGCTGATACTGCTCAAAAATACGATCTATTTCTGGATGTAGATTGCTTGCAGCTACTTCTTTGCGTTCTAGTATATTTTGCCAATGAGGAAATTTGGCACGGTCAACAACCTGTTTTAGCTTTAATCTTATATGTTGCTTCATCAATATGACCGAGGGTTATAGAGTGATACGACGAAAAGCAAGATGAGTTTATCCATGAAAATCATAGATTATGGCTGATGACAATTTTAATTACGCCTTGTATTTCTTAATAATCCTTCTTAAAGCTTTATTTTAAGAGCTTAGAGCCTAGAGCTTATGGCTCTGAACTAACAACTTTTCAACGAGGCTAATCCACATTAGGCGTATTCATTCAATTAGCTTACTTCCACATTGAGTACAAAACTTGCCGTCAACCGGGTTTGGAAGCTGACAATTATGGCAAACTCGATAATTCAAGGATTCACTAGTAGGTAAGCTTGGTAAATTATCTGAATCTGTCAGCTTGATTTTGGCTTCGGGATCGGCATAGAGAGAATAAGCTAACCAAGTTGAATTATAAGGAGCAAGTTTGCGGATTGCTTGACGGCTTTTTTGAAAAGATTCGGCAATGGACAAGTTATCTCGCAAGAGAAAAGTATAAAAAGTCTCGGCAAATTGGTATGCAAGTTCATCATTTACTTCCCACATGGCACCAATAAAAATTCCGACTCTGGCATTGACAAACCTTTTTGCCCAACCACCAATATTAGTAAAGCTAAAACCAACACGACCTCCATGACAAGCATTAATAAAAATAAGGGGTCGGACTTTTTTAAATTTTATTTTAATATCAGAAGGACGAAGGGAGTCATTAGTTAGCTGAATTGCCGAATCATTAGGCAGATTGCGATCAAACATTCCATGACAGGCAAAATGTAGAATCGAAAAAGAATTATTTTGAATATATTCTTTCAGAGTTAAACCATTATCAATAGTTAATACGGATGAAATTTGAGAACCTAAATTATCTAGTTGGTTGAGAAAATCCAACTCTTTTTTTACGTTGGGTAAATTAGAATTATTAGGAGCAACGG
>JBCBIN010000361.1:0-4230 GCA_038524555.1 Cyanobacteria bacterium J06623_7
TTAAGCTGGTGGCAACACCCGCCCTGGTCAAAATGGCTCCCGGGCCCAGACAAACCCTTGCCGGCAGTAACTTAATCGAACAGCTAGAAAAGTGGTGGCCGCAGTGGAAAGGAGAAAAGAGTCGTGTTAATCCCAATGATAGTCTGACCCCTACAGCTATTTATGGCAGCAGCAGTTATGCCAAAGATATTCGTCTCTCAGACGAGATTTTTAGTCTTCAGCAGGAAAAAGAGGAGCTAGAGGCACAGCTGCGCTTTAAAGACAAAATTTTAGCCATGCTGGCTCATGATTTGCGTACTCCTCTAACCGCAGCATCTATGGCAGTAGAGACGATCGAAATATCGGAGAAAAACAAGCAGCTATCGGCAAATAAGCTGGATAAATTAAAGTATAGGCTTTTCGAGCAAGCCAAAAACCAGTTTCGGATCATGGACAACATGATCGGTGAAATTTTACAAAATTCCCAAAACGACAATGCCAAGCTAGAAGTTCATCCAAAACCATTAAATTTAGGTTTTTTGTTCCAAGAGGTGGCAGCACAGTTTGAAGTCAAGCTGCAGCAAAAGTCAATGGAATTTATTCTGGATATTCCCCAGGATTTGCCTTTGGTTTATGCCGACGCCGAGCTGATTCGTCAGGTAGCCAGCAATTTACTCGACAACGCCCTCAAGTATACTCCGCCTCAGGGACGGATCTCGCTCTCAATTTTGCATCGTACAAATCAAAAAGTAGAGGTCAGTATTTGCGATACAGGGCCAGGAATTCCCGTTTCCCAACAAGAGCAAATCTTTGAAGGCAATTTTCGCTTAAACCGCGATCGCGATGCCGACGGTTATGGCTTAGGGCTAGCTACCTGTCGTCAGATAGTTTCCGCTCACTACGGACAAATTTGGGTTGATGGTTCTTCCAAGTTTGGGAGTTGTTTCCGGTTTACTCTGCTGGTCTATAAGTAAAAGAACACTTTTTAGGTGCCAGAGAGCGATCGCGCGATCGCTCTGTAGTTAGGAAGAATGTAGAAGTAATCTAGCCTGTATTACGCATCCCCGCCGCAATACCATTAATAGTTAACATCGCCCCTCGCAGCAGTTCTTCTTTACTAAAGCGGAAGTGAAGTGCGCTGGACTTATCGTGTTGACGTAGACGTTTAATTAAGGCTACCTGTAGAAAGCCCAGGGGAACAATAGTGCCGTTACGCAACCTAACAGAACGCTGTAGTTCTGGGTCACCATCTAACAACTTTTGCTGACCGTTAATCTGGAGAATTAAATCTTTAGTCAGCTTATATTCATCTGCTATCTGGGCAAACAGCTTTTGAAAGCGATCGCGATCTTCCGGCAGGGATAGCTCTTTAACGTAATGTTCGGCAATCTGTAAATCCACTTTCGCCAGGGTCATTTCTACCTTAGAGATTACTACTCGGAAAAAAGGCCACTTGACGTAAAAGTAGCGCAGCAGGTCGAGATTTTTCTCCGGTTCCTGAGCCAAAAATCCCTGTAGAGCCGAGCCCACTCCGTACCATGCTGGCAGTAGAAACCGGCTTTGAGTCCAGCTAAAGACCCAAGGAATAGCCCGTAGGCTGCTCATATCTTTCTTTTTATTATCCCCACCCTTTTGCTGGCGTTTGGCCGGGCGGGAACCAATCTGTAGCTGGCTAATAACATCTACCGGGGTAACAGAATGAAAGAAATCAACAAAATCTTCCTGTTCGTAAATCAGTGCCCGATATACAGTACGCGATCGCGCCGATAGCTCCTCCATAATTTGGTTCCAGGGTTCGACGCGGTCGAAACCACTGCCCAGTAAGCTCGACTGAATCACTGCGGTGGTCATAGTTTCCAGGTGATAGAGAGCCAGTTCCGGTAGAGAATACTTAGAAGCCAGTACCTCTCCCTGTTCGGTAATTTTTATGCGACCTTGAATCGTATCGGTGGGTTGTGCCAAAATCGCCGAGTATGCCGGGCCACCACCTCGACCAACCGATCCCCCTCGACCGTGGAAAATTCGCAGGACAATACCAAATTCCGCCGCTACTTTCTGTAAAGCTCGTTGGGCTTTATGAATTTCCCAATTACTGCTCAAAAATCCCGAATCCTTATTGCTATCAGAATAGCCCAGCATTACCTCCTGGAGATTGTTGGGAGTCAAGGAGGGGAATTTGCCGTCATTGGTGCCCTGGCGGTCGGTCGAAACAGAGTCATAACCTCCAGCTAGAGCTGCTCGATAGAGGGGTAGCTCAAACAATTCGCGCATGACCTCAGGAGCCCGTTTCAAATCTTCTACCGTCTCAAACAGCGGTACAATGCGCACCGAAGTATGGCAGGTTGCCGGGTCATATAATCCTGCTTCCTGAGCCAGCAGCAGCACCTCCAGCACATCGCTGACAAAATTAGTCATGCTGATGATGTAGGTCTTGCAAATTTTGATGCCAAACTCTTGCTGTAATAGGCGCAACATGCGAAAAGTTTCGATAGTCTCACACGCAGTAGGGGAAAAAGGCATCTCGCCCGGAATGAGAGGACGGCGAGTTTTAAGCTCCTGAATTAGCCAGGCAGTCTTTTCTGCTTCCGTCAGATCGTCGTAGGGCTTGGGCAGCACCTGAAGGTAAGCCGTAATCTCGCCGATGGTATCGCTGTGGCGGGAGGAATCTTGGCGAAAATCCAACTCTACCAGACTAAAACCAAACACCTCTGCCTGAGTAATTAGATTATCTAGCTCGCGGCACTGCAAACTGGTAGCGGCTAGACTACGCTGCATCAGCTTGAGTTCAGCCACAAACTCTTCTCCCGTGGCGTAAACATTTTCTGTATGAATTTCGGCGATCGCTTGTCTGCCAATGGCGGAAGAGAGAGAGCGATTGCGCTCCAGGGTATTACGTAATCGGCGAGAAATATAGGCTAACTTGAGACGATAGGGTTCCTGACGGTAGCGAATAGCTAGCTCTTGATAGATACTGGGCATTTCTTGCTGGTCGCGTTCGAGGGAGTCGAGCAAATCCTGCTGTACGTCGCTCCAGTGGAGAGAAAGACTTAAAATCTCCCGCAGTTGAGAGATGCCGTCGAGATACTTGCCAAGGGCAATGGTCCGCTGATAGCAGGCAGTTTCCCAGGTTACCTGGGGAGTCACAAAAGGATTACCGTCGCGATCGCTACCAACCCAAGAGCCAAAATAGCAGAAGTTATGGGTGGGGGCAATCAGATTGGGAAATGAGGCTTTAAGGGACTGCTTGAGGCGGGATGCTAGTTGGGGAATGACATCAAACAGCACTTCCTGGAAATAGTGGAGGGAATAGTCCACCTCATCTAAGACCTTAGGCTTGAACTGATGTAGCTCATCGGTACGCCACCAGAGGCGAATCTCTTCCGTTAACTGCTCCACCGCTTCCTTACTTTCCCAGGACTCAACCTGTCCGACTTCCTGCATCGCTTCTTCGGCAATGTCTAGCTGCTCTAGAATATGAGAAATTCGACGCTGCTTTTTGCGAATGGTGTGGCGCACAATTTCTGTCGGATGAGCCGTAAAGACTAGTCTAATATCGAGCTGGTCTAGCAAGCGCTGTAACATTAACGGCGGCATGTTAATTTCCTTGAGGTAAGGAAAGAGCCACTGAAATAGCCCTGCCTGATTGCTGCTGGAAATGCTGGGTTCGATCCAGTTATCGGCTAGCTCCGAGGAATCAGAATCCGCCCCGTTCGCCGTCTGATTTTGCCGCTCCTCTGGGGCTTCGTTGACGTGGGTGACCCGTCTGGCTAACTTCTGTTCCCGGGATTCATAGTGTTGTTCGACAATGTTAGTTAGTTGAAAATAGAGTGCAAATGCCCTAGCACCCTGAATTGCATCGTTTAAACTGAGCTTGGCGATTAGCTGGGGTACAGTAGATTGGGGAAATGTCGCCGTTACCTGTCCCTCAGCGGAAGACAGAGAACGCATTTTTTGCAGCAGATCGAGCATTTCCTGACCACATTCAGACAGCAGTACAGATTCCCAGAGATCTTCAATCAATTTTTGTCGATGGCGCAACAGTAAGTGGGAAGAATCGACTGGGTTAACCTCTTCTGAATTTGCTATCGAAGATTGAATCACCGAACTCATAAAAACCTCTACTTGACTTAGATAAAGCGTAACTAAATAAATGTAATGATGGTGTTGGTCGTGGTTGGGAACATCGGTTCGGACTAAAGACCCTGCCAGACTAGAGCTTTAGAGCAGTTGACTGTCAATTACCATCTCTAC